>JAAYJG010000207.1 GCA_012523055.1 Ruminiclostridium sp.
AAGTGGTGCAGGGTTACCGATGAACCGCGATAGCTGTGAACCAAAGTAAAGGTGGGGCTGGTAATATAGTCGTCTATGGACAGGCCTCTTGCTATTCCTTTTACAAGGGCTGTTTTTCCACTGCCCAAATCCCCGGTTATGGCAAGAATATCTCCGCATTTCAAAAGACCTGCCAGTTTCTTACCCAATTCAATGGTTTCAGCTTCATTTTCTGTGATATATTCTCGCATTTCTTGCTCCAGACCAATCGGAATCTTATGTCTCCCAGTGCCGTTCGCATTGTCCGGGGAAACGATTTCATTATAACATATCGTAGCGTGGCTGCAAGCTTTGGAGCGTGAAATACACTTCGATAGTGTTCATTTACTTTTTTACCAGGTTACCGGAGTCGTCCCTGATCAAACCAAAAAGATTGATCATAAAAGACGGGACGGGAATACCGAGGATGATCAGGTTTTGTATAATACTCAGACCTTCAGTACCGATCAGATAAATATACATGGCCGTTGTTATCGTGCCTTGCACATGTAACTGAACGCCCGCGTCGGTGGTCAGATAATCGATGAGAAATTCAAGTAGAATGGTAATCAGGATCAGCACCAGAAACATCAGTTTTTTTACGATACCCCTCACGGCTTTTTTATAGCTGAACCCGCCATTCCTGAACAGTCCGCACAGGATCCCCGTGATATAATCAATGATCATAAATGCCGCCCAAACGACAAAAACCGCATTCAATGAATTTGCGATATAAGAAATGACGACTACTGCACCGCCGATAATGGTTTTTTTTTCAAAGGTATGCGTCAGGCTGTACATTCCATCCCCCCCTCTGTGATGAATAGATAATTCATCATATGCGACGGAGAATAAAGTGGACATAGCCTGTGAAAAATGTTTGTTTCATGGTTACCCATTGTACATTGAACCCACAGAACAGGATGACATGGGTTGTAAGGATGGGCATACAGAAGGCTCAGAGAGCACCTGTTCTGTGGCTTTCAGTTGTAAAAGAGCCTGGGCTCGCCCATTTCAAATTTACAATGGAACCCGGTGTAAATTTTTGATTTACGTTGCAACCTGGTGAAAATTCCAGATTTACATTGGAACCTGAACCCCGCCCAGTGTAAATGTCCCCCATGTAAAAAAAAGGACCGGGGAAACCCGGTCAGGATATAAAAAGAGTTCTTGCTATTCTCTTAAATAACGTTCATGATAGTTCCTGTTAATTTGCTGCGAGCCATTCGTTATACTGTCTTTGCATTTCTGCAATCAGGGTATCTACGCCGGCGGCTTTGTATTCAGCTTCCATCTGTTTTATGGTTGCATCTACATCCACGGAGCCGGTAAACAGTTGCTTGTAATAGGTTTCCGTTACTGCCTTGCAAGCGGCATGCTCTGCATCCACAGGGGTTCTGTCAAAGGAGAAGCCCAGACTGTCCAGAACGAAACCCTGTTTGTTATAAGCGGTAAACTGTTCCCATTTCTTTGGGTCTTCGTTGTCCATCAGGTAGTTGAGGAACTGATCTCCGAATCTCCAGCCATTGCCTGCACGGTAATCGGTATTATCGGTAAGGCTGACGACATTGTCGGAAACCTTCTTATAGTGTTCATTTTCAATACCATAAACAAAGAGGTTGTTCAGGTATTTGTCGGTGTACAGCATTTCGATGAAGCTAAATGCCTGGTCAGGGTATTTTGCAGCGGTTGGGATGGCCAGCAGAGCGCCGCCGGAAGCGTCGCGGTTTGCCATAACCGGTGTGGTAATGTTGACATCCAGCCATTCAACACTGGTGGTAGCTGTCATTTCAGCGGCCTTTCCAGGCTTCATCGACTGGCAGATGGCAAAGTATTTTCCTGTCTTCAGATGATCGTTGAAGTTCTGCATGGTTGCCGCGTCTGCGGGAATATACCCCTTTTGCATGTAATCTTTCATTTTCTTAAACATTGTTATAGATTCGGGTGCAAGGAACTGGTTGATGATCTTGGTGTCTCTATTATCCGGATACAACGCGCCCGGGATGGAATCGTCACTGATCGGATCCCAGTCAAGCAGTTTAAACGGAGCTTCACCTTCAACTACCAGCAACGGGTAGATATCGGGTTCGTTTTTCTTAATGCTTTCAAATACAGGTTCCAGGTCTTCCATGGTCTTGATGTCCTGTGGTTTCACATTGTATTTGTCAGCAAGAGCCTTCTGAATGATAAATCCCCAGTTATGTACCTGCTCTTTGCGGCAGGGAACGGCGTAGGTTTTTCCATTGATCTTAATGCCATCCATAAAGGCCTGGCCTACGATATTGGTAATGGTGGGGGACTTGGCCAGATAGCTGTCGAGTTCCCTGAAATATCCGGCGGAGGAGTTTGCCTTAATGTCGGCGGCCCATCCGGCGGTAAAGCAGATATCAATGCGGTCGCCAGCTGCAAGCATGGTATTAACCTTGTTGTTGTATGGATCTCCATAGCCCAGAACGGTCAGGTTCACCTTTACATTCAGTTTGTCCTTCAGATAGTTGTTGGCGGCTTCGAGTATTTTGTCGGTCGCTGGCTCCTGTTGGGGACCAACAAGATACCAGACCAGTTCCACAGCCTCGCCTGAAGTCTGTGGGTTTGTGGCCGGGTTGTTTTGTGTGTCCGGGGTTGTTGGTGTAACAGGTGTAACCACACATCCCGTCAGCAGCATGGCAGCAGACAACATCAATGCGACAGCCACGCAAGTGATTCTTGTGACCTTTTTCATAAAAAACCCTCCTTAAACAAATTTGTTCTATGTTACGGACGATCCCATTCATGGATAGCTCCGCAATCAACCTTTGACAGCCCCAATAGTCAGGCCTTTGACAAAATATTTCTGGAAAAAGGGATAGGCGAAGATAATGGGGCCAATGGACAATACCGCTACGGCCATGCGGGCGCTTTCACTGGGCAGATCCCTGAAGGCCAGGGAGGATTGTGAAAACGATGAGGAGCTTGATAAAAACTGAATACTTAAAAGGTACTGGTACATCAGGTATTGGATATTATACTTTTTGGGGTCATTCACAAAGATCAGCGGAAGATACCAGTCATTCCAGTAGTTCAGGGTGCAGAACAGGCCGATGGTAGCCAACCCGGCACGGCATAAGGGTAATACAATGGTAAAGAAGATGCGGAATTCCCCCGCCCCGTCAATTTTTGCCGACTCAATGATGGACTCGTGAATGGTTGTTTTGTAGAAGGTCCTCATGATCAACGCATACCAGGCATTCAAAAGGTATGGGAAAATCATGATCAAAATACTGTCCTTAATCTTGAAAATATGTGTATACACCATGTACCAGGGGATCAGACCGCCGCCGAAGATCATCGTGAAGTAAGCGATAAAGGAGAAAAATGTCTTATACTTAAACCCGTTCCTGGCAAGAGGATATGCATACATACAGGTGATCAGAAGGCTTAAAAGCGTACCAAATACCGTAGTAAGCAGAGATACTCCATAAGCTCTCCAGATGGTCTGCCCCGACGCGGCAATGTATTTGTAGGCTTTCAAAGAGAAGGCCTGAGGGAAAAAACTATAACCGCTCTTTAAGATCTCCATCTCATCGGTGAATGAAACGATAATCACCAGAATAATGGGAGCAATGCATATGAAGGAACTTAGTATGAAAAACAGGTTCAGAAAAAAATTGCTTCCCCGGGATATTTGATTGGGGTTTCTGTACGTGCTTGTGCCAAACATATGAATCCTCCTTAAAACAACGCTTTGTCGCTATCGATTTTTCTGACAACAAAGTTTGCCACGCTGACAGTGATACAGCCAACGACTGCCTGGTACAGCCCTGCTGCCGAAGTCATGCCGATATCACTGGAGTTTCGCAAAGCGTTGTAAACATACATGTCAATCACATTAGTGGTTTGATATAATGCGCCGCTGTTGCGGGTGACATTGAAAAACAGCCCGAAGTCGGCATTGAAGATACGCCCTACCGCAAACAGGGTAAGGATGATCATCATGGGCTGCAGCATGGGCAGGGTAATGTATCGGATTTGCTGCAGCTTTTTGGCCCCGTCGATGGCCGCGGCTTCGTAATATTCCTGATTGATGCCTGAGATAGCGGCAATATAAACCACAATATTGTATCCGGTATACTTCCACATCTGAAAAAAGATGATGATCACCGGCCAATACTTCGGCTCGGAATACCATAGTATCTTTTCAAGCCCGATGGCCTGCAGCACTCCTCTGTTGATGAACCCGAACTCAATGCTCAGGAATGAATAAGCCAGATAGCCGACGATGATCCAGGAAAGAAAATAGGGAAGGAACATCACGCTTTGATATATCTTGGACAGGCGTTTGCTGGTGAGCTCATTCAAAGCGATGGCCAGAGCAACCGGAATGATAA
>JAAYJG010000208.1 GCA_012523055.1 Ruminiclostridium sp.
CAGTAAACGTATTAATGAAGCTCTTTAGCTTTAAAAATACGTCAGTTTGATGTCAAGTTTCTCGTTCCTGTACTGGTTGATTGACAAGCCGATCTCTGAAACGGCAGCTCTCAGGTCCCTGTAATTTTTTGCGTTTATTTGATAATCGCCTGATTTTCTAGGGAACTCGAAAGCTGTTAAATTTGAAAAAAGGTCAAGGATGCATCTGTTATGCGTCTCGTCCAAAAACCTAAGATGCGGAGCTGTCTGTAGTAGAATGACAGGGTAAATGGCTTGGCGACTATCCTCAGCAGGGAAAAAATATTGCCATGTTAAACCGCCTTGATGACTCAGGATAATGTGCTCAGGGTTGCCGAAAGGGGTATCAAAGCAGTTGACCGCCTCATTGGATCGGATCCATTTGATATTCCTTGCTTCAAACAATGAAAACACAGAGAAATAACACCCGGGTGTTACAAACAAAGCGAACTTCCCACCTAAAAATTCTTCAAATTTTGAGTCGTCCATTTCAAGCTCTGAAGACTCCCTCTCGACGAACAATGGGTTGAGAAACATATCTTTACCGTTGATTAAATCTAAGCGCGCTCCGTTTTCAGATGGCTGTGAACCAGTGGCATTCCCCTTTAAGTGTGAGGATTGTGATAAAGCATCATTTCCCTGATTGATGTTTATTTTGATGGCATGGAAGGAAGCGCAATAAGGCTTTGGATTACGGTGATACCAAGACAAGGAGCGCTTCTTGTTGTCGCACACTAAAAAGAGATCTCGTGGATGTAACTGCAGGGTGTCTGAAACTTTAACAGGGTGTCCGGAAGTCTTCCATCGACAGCCATATTGCTTACACAACACAAGGGCTTCCTGTAGCTCATGAAATTGTACGTGAAGCGCCATGATACCTGATAGAAAAGCTTCTTCAAAAAAGGGAGGAAGCGCCACAGAGTGCGCTTCCTCAGGGAGAAAATCCATATCTTCTCCCAGGATTGCGTTTTGCGGAATGCGATTAACTATTTCTTGCTCGTAGCTCAGCATATACAATACACCTTTCTGCTCGGCCAGCGGCCAGTCGATGTTACGCCCGTAAAGTAACACAAACGAAACAAGGGTGCAAGTTTTAGTTTTCAAACTATATGCTAATTCGATAGGGATACAATTCTGACACCGAAATAAAAAAAGAGCGAGGGAACAAAGTCCCAAGCTCATTGCATTGGTGTTATCCAGGATTACTCGTCGACGATTCCAAACTCGGCTTCGTAAGTATCAGCGCTGAGATACTTTTCTGCGAATTCGCGAGCCTCTTCAGGCGTGATCGGCTTGATGACGTCTCCGCTGATAATGGTGTTGTAGGTTTGATATACTGCATAGCGGCTCATGGGTCCGCCATGACAGTGCAGGAAATACTCCCCGGTCTTTTTACGGTACAGTGTTTCTGACACATAGCTCAGATCATTGGAATCAATGCTGCTTTCCCACATGCCGACTTTAGTCGCAGTGTCTGTGTCGTATGACTTGCCATAGATAATTTTCCTCACCTCAATATCCTTTCTGCTGAAAACGCGCCAGCTACGTCTTTTTTTTTGGTTCAAAGCTCAGTGCTAAATTTGAGCTTTTGCTACTCATTTACCTCCTCGGTAGATGTATGGCTGATTTTTGATGATTTTGTAGACGAAAAAGTAATTTCTCTCGGAAAAAATGTTTTTATTATGTTTTCACAAACTGCATGGTTGGTAACGTTGCGAAATGTTCGCTTAATAGCAGCATAAATCTTGCTTACAGCTTACAGGCTAAAGATATTGTCACCCATCATACCATTACAGGTGTTACAAATGATCCCGCACCTTCAACTGCCCAATCCCCTCCACCACCTCTTCGCTGAACATCCGCCACAGGATAAGGGCAGGAAACACGAACACTACACAAACGGCGAACAGGTGGTTCAGATCGTTACTGGTCATCAAGGCCAGGGCCAGGGACAGGGGGTAGTTGATTGGATCGGTCAGGTAGATGAGGGGCTGCTCCACCATGTTCCAGACCTCGGCGAAGGACAGGACCACCACTGTCAGGATGCCGGTGCGGCAGGCTGGCAGGATGGCGTGGCGCAATACGTCTGTCAGCCTGCTGGACTCCAGCC
>JAAYJG010000209.1 GCA_012523055.1 Ruminiclostridium sp.
AGATGGCGGAGTATGGCTGGAAATTGTTCTGCTATGCGTTGGTGCTGCTGGAATGGCAATCATTGCGATATCCTCAAAGAAACAGAGAGCTTTCGCTGCCCTGTAAGAAATATAACGAGGCCCGATGGGCCCCACCCCACCTCTTAACGTATTTTCAGCCAAGGGCTGAAAAACGTGTGGTGGCGGGTACCGATTACCTTAATCAGGCGGCGAGCATATCTCCCGCCTCGATATAACAGTGTGTTGCGATTGCAAGCAATCGCTTCCGTTGTTATAATGATCATCACAATGAACCTATTATACCATATTATTGCAAAGCTCTATACGTTTCTGTTCACCCTCCCCACCCCATTTGTAGTAATTGCATGCGTCTTGTTACGATGTTATAATATGCTTACCCCATTGGAATTCAGGAAAACCTGGGAAATGGGATCTTTGTGAAAAAACCAAATGCGCAGGGAGGAATTTCGCATGCATTATGTTGGAATTGATCTGGGAGGAACCAATATCGCCGTCGGTATTCTGGATGAAAACCAGAAGATCATTCTAAAGGGCAGTACGCCCACAAGTGTGGACAGGCACTATTCTGAGATTATCAGGGATATGGCTCTGCTGGTGCTGAGGTTACTGGATGAAGCCGGGTTATCGGTTCAGGACGTTCCTTATATCGGCATCGGAAGCCCTGGTATTTCGGATCGTGAAAACGGAATTCTGCAATACAGCAATAATCTCAAGTTCAACAACGTCCCCATGCGCGAGGAAATGCAAAAAACCATCCAGCTTCCAATATATCTGGAGAACGATGCAAACTGTGCGGCTCTCGCAGAAGGTTTGGTTGGCGCCGCACGTGATGTGGAAGACTCCATCATGGTAACCCTGGGTACAGGCGTTGGCGGCGGTATTATTTTAGGCGGGAAAATTTTTACAGGGTTTAACGGCATGGCAGGGGAAATTGGCCATACCGTTGTAGAACAGGGCGGAGAAAAGTGTACCTGCGGAAGGGATGGCTGCTGGGAGGCATATGCATCTGCCACAGCGCTCATCCGCCAAACCAGGCGAGCTGCACAGGAAGACCCTGATTCTGCAATTCACCGGCTGGCCCAGGGAAATCTGGGAAATATCAATGCAAAAACAGCATTTGACGCGATGCGTGAGGGTGATGCCACAGGTATCAAGGTCGTAAATCAATATATTCGGTACCTGGCTGAAGGTATTGCAAATATGATCAATATTTTTCAGCCCGCAAAAATTGTTCTTGGCGGCGGGGTCAGCAAGGAAGGGGAAACCCTGCTGAAGCCACTAAGGGCAGTTGTTCAGGAAATTGCGTATTTCGGCGGAGGAGATGTCCCTCAAACCCGGATTGTTCGCGCGGAAACCGGAAATGATGCTGGCATCATCGGTGCTGGGCTCCTCGGTGTTTCCATGGAAAAGTAAAACCGGCAAAGCAGCTGTAAAGCAAGCTGCACATGAAGATTCGAGGTGGTTCCTTTGCACAGCCGCAAGATAAAACTTGTCATTGAATATGATGGTTCCGGCTTTCACGGATGGCAGGTACAGGAAAATGCCCATTCCGTTCAGGCAGAACTGGAAAAGGCGATTGCCGTAATCACCGGAGAAAGCACAAGGGTTACCGGGGCCGGACGCACTGACACAGGTGTTCATGCTTTCGGGCAGGTTGCTCATTTTGATACCCAATCGAAAATTCCGGCAGAAAAGTTTTCTGCCGCGTTGAATTCCATTCTTCCGCCCGAGGTTTGTATTCTAACCTCCCAACAGGTGCCGGCAGACTTTCATGCCCGGTTTACAGCAGTTGGAAAGACATACGAGTATCGTATCTTAAACCGCTCCATCCGCTCGCCGCTCCTGGCAAGGAGAGCATGGCATGTACGGGAAGCATTGGACCTTGAAGCTATGGGGCTTGCGGCAGAAAAGTTTGTTGGCGAACACGATTTTTCCGCATTTTGCTCAAGTGGTCACAGTGTTCAAACCTTTAACAGAACCCTTACCGCTTCGAAATGGACCAGGCAGGGGGATTGCCTGGTTTACCGGGTATCGGGAAATGGCTTTCTTTATAATATGGTTCGGATTATGACAGGAACCATGGTCGAGGTCGGGCTGAAAAAAAGAACGGCAGAGAGCATGGAAACCCTGCTGAATGGCAAGGACAGGAACAAGGCCGGAATTACGGCCCCGCCCCACGGGCTGTATTTGCTGGAGGTTCATTATCCACCCTGAACCCCGTAACAATGGATGCAAATGAAAGTACCCTATTACGGCATGAAGGAGAATAATGTGAAACTGAACGCGAAAATCGTAAAGGGCACAGTCATCCTGATGCAGGATGAGTCAGTTCTGTCCGGACAGGGAAGGTTTCAAAAACAGCTGGAGTCATCCCTGGTGGAGGTTTGCAAAAAACTGGGCATCTCCGTTCCTCTTTGGGTGGGTAAGAATA
>JAAYJG010000210.1 GCA_012523055.1 Ruminiclostridium sp.
CAATATGACTTTTCATACGCAACCTGATATTGAGAAAATGTTTAGACATTTTAGTATTGAGTATTTTTCTGAAAAAGGAAGGCGATAACCTTATGAAAGGGAAGAGATTGCTGAAGAGCATGAACCAAGTCGATGAGCAGTATGCTGAGGGGGTTGCTCCGATAAAACGGTCAATAAGCAGAAGTATTTGGATCAAATGGACTGCGGTTGTTGCCGGTTTTGCAGTTGTTGCAATAATTTTAATACCGATGCTGTACGACCGGGGAGTTGGTATCCCATCCGGAGTTGAGGTCGCATTTGGCGGTATGGGTGACAGATGGGTATATCATACACTGCAGGAGGTCGAGGAAGAAGCCGGCATTATAGTTGAAGCTGTCCCGAGGAAGGTTCTCGGACAGGAAGTGAACACCTTTCATTTCTATAACAAAGAAAAAAATGAGGTTGTTGAATCGCCGTCTTATGGATATACGAAATGGGAAATCGAAGTGACCAAGGTATACAAAGGAGATGTGGAAGTTGGCGATAAACTCGTTTTTCTGCATTCCTATTATATATGGACATATTCAGATGGCAGTAAGGTATTTTACACTTTTTCATCACGAAAGCCCGAAGTTAAAAACAAGAAATATATTATGTTCTTGAAATATTATGAGCCGTTTGAAGGATATTGTTCAGTCGGTGATTATGAGGCAGTGTTTCCTGTGCCTAACGCTAAAATGAAGAAAAAAGTGGAGAAAGGTACTGTGGAGCGTTCGGATCTGGAAGTTTACGATCTCGACGACATGCATTACCTGATACCGATCTATACTGATATGGTCAAAAAATACTATATTGATTAAGCACGATGGCAAAATGTTTTAACGATCTCGGGAACAAAGCTGCTGCCTAAATATTACGCTTGGGGCACCAAACCATATGTTGTTGTCGAGAAGTATTATCATACTCTTACCTGCAGTTCCATGAGCATAGTTTCTTCTGCCAGCAAATCGGTCAATAATCCAACCTGAACAATATCAAGGGGTTTCAGTTTTTGCTCTTGCAGGTAGTCCCATAATCTCTGTTGCTGTTGAGCCGCTTTTTCTTTATATTTCCCTCCCTTCCTGCGATATTGTAGAGTCAATAAAACAGCTGAACTACAGTTTGTCGGTTGATATATTCTCACGGGCAGACAAAAATGTGGATATGTTTCCATGTACCGCGAAAGTGTTAAAAACTGTGGACCTGTTCCTGAGAACCTGAACGGGGCAGTTGCCGGAAATCCTCTCTATATGGAAATCCTCATTATTCCAGGTGATCATAAGGGCGTTGCCCTGATCATCTTCAAAATGAGTTTTTCCCTCCTTCCCCGCAAGGCAGAAGCACAGGTTTTGATATTGGCCTGTCCCGGCACCCACAGCCGAGCCCGGCCGCAGCGAATCCCCAAGGTTCATGGCCAATGCGCCGCCTTCCTTCAGATAAACAGGGATGCGGTTTTTATGGGCTTCACTTGTCACCCATTTCGAGCCCGTATATGTTTCTTGGCTCCACAATTCAACCCAGTTTCCTTCGGGCAGATAGACCTCTCTTGTGGCTTGCCCCTCATAAACAATGGGGGCCACCAGTAAATCACCCAGCATAAAGCAATCTTCAAGGTTCAGTGTATTCGGATCATCGGGGTAGTTCAAGGCCAGATGACGCATCATCGGAAGCCCGCTTTTTTGAGCTTTTATCGCTTCATTGAAAAGGGCAGGGATCAGATTGCTCCGAAGGTTATAATGAAAGCGCAGCCGCTCGAGGGCAGCTTCATCCCCGCAAGCCTGTGCGATATTCCAGGGGCTTCGGTCATTGACCGGCCTTGCGGAAGGCATCAACTCAGAGAATTGCCCACCGGCCGGTTCCGAATGCCATTGCATTACGGGCACAAAAACAGCCAGTTGGGTTGAACGTTCATAAAGCTCCATCTCCGGAAGGGCGCCTGCAAACCCGCCTATATCAAAGCTCCAGTACGGAATCCCCGACATGCCTGCCGACAGCCCGGCTTTCAGGACGCTACGCAGCTCCTCCCAGGAGGACTCCTGGTCACCAGCCCATTGCACAGGGCATGATTGCTGACCGGTATATCCAGCCCTGGAGAAAAGCACCCGGTTCTTCTCGATAAAATCCGTGTATGCCCTGCAGTAAAACCTGGCCAGGCCATTGCGCATTTCCCTTCCCGTTAAACCATTGAAGAATATAACATCATCCTCGCAGATGAACTCTCCGCCATCGGTCTTAAAGCCGTCAACACCCAATTCCAAAAGGTATTGGCGCTTCTCAAACCACCATTCAATGGCTTTGGGATCGGGAAATGGATATGGATAAGTCTAGTAAGAAATTTTGGGAAAGGTTTGCTTTTATATATACAGGATTTATGAAAAAGAACGATATGGTCTACGATGAGCTGTGCCGTCGCATTCGAAAACATCTTTTGCCATCTTTATGCTGCGGCAGAAAATGATGACCATCAGCGACAGCTTCATGGAAGCAGCCATTATTGATGGTGCCACCCTGTTTCAGATATTCTGCAGATGCGACCTCTCTTCCTTATAATGATGAGTCATTTGATGCTATAGTGATAGCAAATGCTCTGCATATTATGCCAGAACCGGATAAGGCTATGTCAGAAATTTGTAGAGTGTTAAAACAGGGAGGGCTTTTGTTTGCACCAACTTTTGTATATGATGAGAATTACAATAAACTACTAATTTGGATGATGGAAAAAGCAGGGTTTCACACCTTTCATAAATGGAAGGCAGGAGAACTGAAAGATTTTGTTTCATCACATGGATTTACAATAGAAAGTGGTGAAGTTGTCAAAGCAAAACCGCTTGCTGAATGCATTTTAGTTGGACGTAAAAACATATGACCTGGCCAAAAAGAGAGAAACCAGAAACAAAAAAACGGCTATATCAATTGATAATTTTACATGTTATGATAATTGAAAGTTGCAAAATGAAAACTGTGTTGAGTTTATCTGCCAGAAACACGATCAGGAGTGGATTGAAAGAGGTGATTTAATGAAGATAATGAATACACTGAATGTTTTTCCGGTAAATGATATGAATAGAACAGCAGATTTTTATGTACAAAAGCTGGGGTTCCGATGTGTAAAGTATCTTGATGTCGCACAACCGCATGTTTGTCTATACAGGGATGCCATAGAAATCATATTGACCAGGGCTGAAGGAGAAGTCATTCCAAACAGAATAAGATATGGATATGGCGAGGATGCGTATATGATTACTGTGGAACAGGAAAGCCTGCAGGAGGAATTCAAAGCCAGGGGGGTAACGCTGGTAAAGGAAGTTACCATGACAGATTATGGCAATAAGGAATTCATCATTCAAGATATAGATGGCAGACACCTTGTGTTTGGAAGGAAGCAATGGAATGACTGTGATGAGGATAAGCAATGGGAGGAACTGTATTCCAAGGCTAAATACGTCCATCGTGACAGACAAATTTCAGAAACGATGCAGGCCGGATGTGTTTCAGCGGTTATCATGACAGCGAGCGGAAACATCTATGTGGGCGTCTGCATAGACATGAGCTCATCTCTTGGAATGTGTGCCGAGCGGAATGCCCTGGCAAATATGATTACTAATGGAGAAAGTGAGATTAGAAAGGTGCTTGCCATCATGCCGAATGGAAACTGCGGTGCACCTTGCGGAGCATGCAGAGAATTCATGATGCAGCTTGGCGTTAACCCGAAAGAGATTCAGATCATGATGGATTACAACACGAAAAGGCTCGTTACACTTGAAGAACTATGCCCGGACTGGCCGAAGTAGTCTATCGCCGTTCGTATGCTATTCATCATTGGTTATTATCAATATACGTGAATTGGCCCGATCCCATGATATGGGATTGGGCCAATTATGCGCTTCTTGCATTTTTTTTCATTTATCATGTCTATTGCGCTGTTCCCGTATAGACTATAAATATCGTTGCTGTTTTCAGAGTAAACATTCCAAAGATATGGACTCTTCACAGCCTTTACACACACACCGTCTGATAAGTCATCACTTATTCCAAGATACCTTCCATCCGGCATCTTCAGGGTTATTTGACCGTTTCCCTTATCTTCCACATAGTACGCCTGATTTCCGATTGCAGAGTTGTCGCGAAGGTCCGCACCGCCTGATGCGTCGATGTTAAGATAGTTATTCATGGCACGAAGGTTATACCAACCATTTCCAGGTGTCGCTTCTCAAGAAAATTTCAGAGAAATTTGCGGGCGATTTTCTGGACGAATGGTATTTACCCGTCTATTACCGTTGCAAGGCTAAGTCCCATCGACATTCCGCCCATGGTGACACACTTTGCGACCGTCGGATTGATCACTTTTCAGGCATCAATGACCGAGGCTGCCCTAATAATCTTGTAAGTGTACTCCTTAGTATCAAATTCAACTTCAACAGCCTGGGCACGAATGAAAACAAATAAAATGACGCTCAGAATCAACGGAAAGATTATTATTCAGCATTGCCTTGAAGGCATGTATGATTTCTGCTCAGATATAATTGTAGTAGGTGGGTTTGGTATTGGAAATATAAAGCCTGTCCTATCCGAATATAAAAAAGTTAAGTTGGTATACAATCCAAACTATAAAGACGGTATGTTCAGTTCGGTAAGGACCGGGCTGGCGTTTGTCAATGCAGAAAGATTTTTCCTGATTCCCGGCGATTATCCGGCTATTCGGGCGAGTGTTTACAAAGATCTTATTGATACGGATGGTGACATAATCATACCCACATATAAGGGGGAAAGAGGACACCCTGTTCTGATGAAGAGTTTTCTAGTAGGGGAGATAATTCAAAATAATCGGTATACAAACCTGCAGGAGTTTATATATGACAAGGGCTGTAAGGAGATTGAACTTGGCGAGTGCGGTATTCTGATGGACGTTGATACTCCTTCAGATTATGCCAAAGTTGTTCAGTATATGACATATCATCACAATGTTTAGGAAAACTAAAATGCAGAATGTTAAGGCTTTCGTTTATATTATTACAGGTGGAATCAACTCGGGAAAGACGTCAGAGCTTCTTTCAATATATCGCAGAACCGGACAGGGAGACGGCTTTATAAATGTAAAGATATATAAAGCCGGGCTTTATATCGGGCAGAGGATAATAAGGCTGTCCACGGGTGAGAGCGAGGTCTTTTCGCTTAAGGAAGGATTTATACCATATGGCTGGGAAGAAGAATACCAACATGATATATATAGCTTTTCAAAAAGGGGAATGGATCTCGCACGAAAAATAACAGACGACATTATCAGACAGAGCATTGATCCGGTATATATTGATGAAATAGGTCCCCTCGAGCTGCAAATGAAGGGCTTATACGATATCTTTTCTGAGATACTTGGAAAAAGGATAATGGTATACGTTTCAGTCCGGAACTCCTGCCTTGCGCATATTATAAAATTTTTCAATATTCGTTATTACAGAATAATTGAAGTCATAGCCAACCGGTAAACAGTTGATAATGAAGACATATCAGCTTTTATCCGACTTTTGGCTTTGTTGCTGCAGATACTGATATCTGTTATTTAAGAAATGAAGCTGCTCATTGATTTCAGTAACCATATTTTCATAAGCTTGTTTGGTCTGTTTATCTACATCTAGATGAGCCATCATAGAGTAGTTTCCTTTCGCATCTTCTGCAGAGATAATGCATTTTTGGATAAAATATTGTTCCGACATAACTTCCCTCTTCAAATACAATGATATTATTATGCTCCGGTACTTTTCATATTATCATAAAATATCATTGATTTTCATGGGAATATCCTTTGACACATTCGCGGTATAGAGGGAACCTCAAATGCGTACAAACACAAAAGCCCATCAGACATCAAAATCTCACGGGCTAGCAGGTTCCACATAATCAGTCTTTCCATAATACCACATCTCATGATATCACATTAATATAAATGTTTTATGATCATAAATCACACTTTTATATAATAGTATAACCATATTTATTGAAGGAAAAATTCTATGGGACAATAAATATACATATAAGCAGATGGGGTGGAATTAATGCGGCTGAATTGACGAACTAAAGAAATTCAGGTATAATATCTTTAGATTCACCAAGGAGGTGAGCATTATGCCAAACATAAAATCAAGTACTGATCTGCGCAATAACTATAATGAAATCTCCACCTTTTGCCATGAAAGCTGCGAACCTGTTTATATCACAAAAAACGGGCGGGGAGACTTAGCTGTGATGAGCATTGAGACTTTTGAAGTGCTCAACGGCAAACTGGAACTCTATCGATTGCTTGACGAAGGCAGGGAAGCTGTCAAAGCAGGAAAGAAACGTCCGCTTCAACAGGTCATGAAAGATATCAAACGGGGCATCGAAAATGGCGAATTATAGGGTTGATGTATCTGAACCAGCCGAAAACGACCTCAGAGATATTGTACGGTATATTGCTTCTCAGCTATCTGCTCCTATATCTGCGCTCAACATGATGGAGTTTCTCGAAGAAGCGATAGCAGGCCTTTCAGATATGCCGCAGCGTTGTCCACTTTTAGCGGATGAGCGTCTATTCCAAATGGGATACCGGAAGTTAACTGTCAAAAACTACGTTGTGTTCTTTTCCATCGATGAGAAGAACAAAGTTGTTGACATTGAAAGAATCCTGTATGGCAGACGCGACTGGCTTAGAATTATATAATTCTTACAGTTACGGGGCTAACCCTCTTAAAGCACTTTTCTTCACAATGGACGAGAATGAAAGTTTAAAGCTCCTGTAGCAAAGACCACGGGGGTTTTTCAGAGCATCTTATCAGGATTGCTTCTCCTGTTTTTTCAATAATCTGCTACGTAAATCACTTACTCCATGTATTAACTTCCGTATATGATAGCTATCTCATTTATTCTGCGCTTCATTTCTGAGCGGATATGTAACGGTTCCAAACACTCGCATTTATCCCCAAAACTGAAAAGAATATTGTAGTAGTATTCGTTCTCTATAAAAGGAAAACTAACAATATAATGGTCATCACCGTCTGGCGAAAAGTGTTCGTAAGCGCAGTAATCAAGTACCCTGTCCATGACAGATTTGTGAATACGAATTTTGATTCTTGTTTGCATGGTTGTCAAAATATCAGTAAAATCTAACTGCGGTTTTTGATAATATCGTGGCGAAAAAAATTCCTCTTTTATATGTAGGTTTGATGTGCGAGATAAACTATGTGTGAAGAGTGACATACTGGTACTTCAATTTATAGTCTGGTATAATATAGTAAGAAAAAATGTGAATAATTGGAACTTGCAAACTTAAGGTGAACTTTGAATCCTGCTTGTTCTATCAGAAAGCTTCAAACGAGGGAGAATACCAAATATATGGAGGAAACACCCAATGAAACAACTAAATCAGGAACATATTAGTGCGCTGTTAGCATTGATAAACAGCGGTCCATATTTTGAACTTTTAGATATGAAGGTTCGTGAATTGGGGACAGGCTATTCAAAAGTAGAGGTAGATTTGCAAAGAAAACATTTCAACCCCTTTGGAGCAATTCATGGCGGAGTATATTCTTCTATCATCGATACCGCTGCTTATTGGTCTGTATATTGCGAACTGGATGAAAATATAGGGTTTACTTCTATCGATTTATCAGTAAGCAATCTCTCCATGATTCGTGAAGGAAAAATCATTGTCGAGGGAAAATCAATAAAAATTGGACGCAGCTTATGTTTAGCGGAAGCAAAGGCGATAGATACAGATGGTAAATTGCTTGCACATGGCACCTCTAAATTAATGATTTTAAATGGCAAACAATCGATTAAGCATGCTATTGAGGCCATGGGATATCGAACACTCCCGCCGAAGTTTATTGATTAACAATAACGTTTTATTAACACGTCATAATAATGGAGGGAGGAAATCACTATGGATTACATCATAAGAGAAATGAAAAAAGAAGAGTATCATCTGCTGGATGATTTTCTGTACAATGCAATCTTTATCCCCG
>JAAYJG010000211.1 GCA_012523055.1 Ruminiclostridium sp.
CCACACCTACAATCAGATGAAGGCAACCGGCGTGCACCAGGCACTGGATACTCAGGAGGAGTTGCTTACAGAGATCTCCAGACGGGTTGCGTCTGCTTACGAGAAAGTGAAGAACCTGGAAAAAGCAGTTGCCGATGCTGCGGCTATTCATGATGTCACCTTACAGGGAACCCGTTACAGGGATGAGGTCATTCCGGTGATGCAAAGCCTGCGCGAGGATATCGACCAATTGGAAATGCTGGTGGATGCAAGTTATTGGCCGATACCAACCTACGGTGAATTGATGTTTAGTATTTAGCGATTGATTTGGATGGTTGCTTCATTCAGGATGTTTTGGAGAGGGAGGAAGAAATGACCATAGAACAAGCTGAGAGTATGTTATAAAATGGTCTTGAACACAAAAGGCATGAAATCGAGGTCGGGTATCCTATGAAGAAATGGGCAAAAGCTTTGAAAAAATATGGATCTGCAGTTCTTATTATCATTGCATTGACGGCGTTTGTTTTTTTGAATATGAAAGATTCCGCTTTCAATCCAGACAGCCTCACAGGGTGGCTGGGGAAGCAAAAAACTTATGAAGTCTCAAAATCAGAACAACAAAACAAGAGCGTATTTTTTAAAGCATCGCCGACACCAGCGTTCTTTCCTGAAGACGATCCGGAACCCTCACTTCCGTCTCAACCAAGCCATCCGGGAAGGTACCAAATGGATTGTTTATGAGCCAAACAATGAACAACTTTGGGCAAAAACAGTTCAAAGTGTAGAGAACTTCCTGAACAGCGAATGGCGCAATGGCGCATTAATGGGAACCAAACCCGAGCAAGCCTATTTCGTGAAAATGGATCGTACGACGATGACGGCAAATGATCTGGCACAAGATAAAAAGATTCTGAGTTATGGTGTTGCCGTCACAAAGCCTGCAGAATTTATTGATATGAGCATTCTTCACAATGAGTCATGAGTCGTGAAACGACATTTACAGCTACAATACTATTATGGTTAAAGGAGTTTTTATTATGGCTGAACTGCGATGGCACCCATTTATCAAAGATTGGGTGATGATTGCCTCCCACAGACAAAACAGACCCCAGATGCCAAAGGACTGGTGCCCCTTCTGTCCCGAATCCGGAAACGTTCCGGGCTATGATGTGATGAAATATGACAACGACTTTCCTGCCCTTTCAAACCAGCCCCCCCAGCCCGATCCCGTCGGGAATGATTTCTTCAAAACAGCACCTTCATACGGTCGCTGCGAGGTGATCCTGTACTCTCCGAAACATACTGCAACCCTGCCCGAGCTTTCGGAGGAGCATGTCGCAAAGCTGGTGGATTTATGGACCGAGCGATTTATCGCGCTTTGCGCCGATGATAAAATAAAGTATGTTTTTATTTTTGAAAACCGGGGTGAGGTAGTGGGTGTCACCATGCCCCATCCTCATGGACAGATCTACGGATATCCCTTTATCCCGAAAAAAATCCAGCTGGAGCTGGAAGCCTTCCGCGAATATTCTGAAAAGAACGGCGAATGCCTGATGTGCCGGTTTTTAGAGGAAGAAATGAGCTTTGAAAAGAGAATCATCTTTGAAAACGAAGACTTCATCACAGTACTGCCATTCTTTGTGGAATACCCCTATGGCGTGTACATCGTTTCCAAAAATCACAAGCAAAACCTCGCACAAATGAGCCCCGGCGAAAAAAGAAACCTTGCGAAAGCAGTCCGGGAAACGGCAGGAATGCTGGATGCATTGTTTGACACTACCTTTCCCTATATGATGTGCATGCATCAAAACCCTGTTAATACTGCGGATAATTATGAGGATTACCATTTTCATATTGAGTTTTTTCCACCGATGCGCTCCAGCGAAAAGCAAAAGTTCAATGCCTCCAGTGAAACCGGTGCTTGGGCTCACTGTAATCCTACCGCGCCCGAAGAAAAAGCAGAGGAACTGAAGCAAGCTTATCAAAGGTTTGTGAAAAAGAATAAATGAGGAAACTTACCCGCATTTGAATCATTTACAAGCCGCACAGCAAGCCTTTATCTTCATGCAAGAAAACAGAAATTACAGCTGTAAGTACCACTGTTGGGTTGTGGGCGTAGCCCACTTTAGTTGAATAAATGGATGAACTGAAACGCTGGTTCCATAACGCAGCGGTAAAAAAGAGATTTTGGAGGTTTTGGTGATGATAAGCACTTTAAAAGAAACATTTCTCCATTACTTTGGAGGTGACGACAGCGGCATCCGTGTGTTTACCGCTCCGGGCAGGGTGAACCTGATCGGGGAGCATACCGATTATAACGGAGGTTTCGTATTTCCTGCAGCACTTACCATGGCGACAACCCTGCTGGCTCGGCCGCGGATGGATCGGCAAATCAATCTGATCGCCACCGATCTGAAACAAATGGTTCACGCGAATCTGGATGAACTGGAAAAATACAAGGGTCTGAAATGGGGGAATTATCAGCTTGGCGTGGCGGATGAACTGCAAAAGGCGGGTTACCGGCTGTGCGGCTGCGACCTGTTGTTCGATGACAAGGTTCCCCTTGGAAGCGGCCTTTCTTCGTCGGCAGCGATAGAGGTTGCCACTGCCATCGCTCTTGTATCTTTGGGAAACACGGCTTATGGCGCCGAGCGTGAAATTGACATGCTTGAAATGGCCAAAATCGCGCAAATTGCGGAGCATAACTACATCGGTGTGAAATGCGGCATCATGGATCAGTTTTCCTCGGCCATGGGGAAAAAGGATATGGCCATATTCCTGGACTGCCGGGATTTGGTCTGGGAAATGGTTCCGCTGGAAATGGAAGGCTGCGCTCTTGTGCTGGCTCATACCAATAAAAAGAGAAGCCTTGGCGAGGGTAAATACAACGAAAGAAGAAGCGAATGCGAAAGAGGCCTCGCCTTTCTGCAAAAAGCGTTGCCCGGAGCAACCTGCCTGCGGGATATCTCAATGGCAGACTTTTTGAGACATAGGGATCTGCTCCCTAATGAAACCATTCAAAAACGTGTGGAACATGTGGTGTATGAAAACGATAGAGTGCTTCAGTCGGTGAAAGCGTTAAAAGAAGCCAGGCTTAACGATTTCGGAAGGCTGATGAACGCTTCGCACGATTCGTTGCGGGATTTGTATGAGGTTACCGGCAATGAATTGGATACGCTTGTTGAAGAAGCAAGAAGGATAGACGGAGTGCTTGGATCCAGAATGACCGGCGCAGGCTTCGGAGGTTGTACAGTCAGCCTGGTTCGTGAAGAACAGGTTCAGGCTTTCATCAAACAGGTTGGAGCGGCCTATGAAAACAAAATTGGCTATCCCGCCAGTTTCTACGTATCTGAAATTGGAGACGGTGGAAGAGAAATCCTGTAAAATTTCTTTTTTTCGCAAGTTGACACAGTATTATACGCTGTGTTAGAATATAACGGCAACCGCATGTGAAAGGGCTTAAAAAGCCGGGAAACCGCTCCCTTTCGTGGCGAGATTGGATGGAGGAGGTGCATATTATGTACGCAATTATTGAAACCGGAGGAAAGCAGTACAGGGTTCAGGAAGGCGATGTCGTCTTCATTGAAAAGCTTTCAGCCGAAGAAGGCACAGCTGTTGTTTTTGACAAAGTGCTTGCTGTTTCCACTGAAGAACAGTTCACAGCAGGTTCACCCGAAGTGAAGGGTGCTTCTGTTGCTGCAAAGGTTCTTGGCCATGGCAAGGATAAGAAGGTTATCGTCTTCAAGTACAAGCCGAAAAAGGGCTACAGGAGAAAGCAAGGCCACAGACAGCCGTACACAAAGGTTCAGATTGAAAAAATCAACGCATAATGATTGAAGCTGTTGTTTACAAAAGCTCTCAGGGTGTTATCCAGGGGTTTAAAATAAATGGCCACGCACAGTTCAGTGACGCAGGAAGCGATATCGTTTGCTCCGCCGTATCCGCCATTGTTTTCACAGCATTGGGGGGCATGGATGAACTGGCCGGGTTCAAAAGCTTTCAGCAGAAAGATGGTTACATCAAATGTTTTATCCCTGACAATCTCACCGGTGAACAACAAACAACCACACAGATCATATTGAAGACCATGGACATTGGGTTAAGACAAATTGAAGCGGATTATCATAAATATGTCCGAGTTCGGTACGAGGAGGTGTAGACCAAATGGTAAAGGTAAATTTGCAGTTGTTTGCACATAAAAAAGGTGTGGGCAGCACAAAGAACGGCCGTGACAGCCAGTCCAAAAGGCTGGGTACGAAGAGAGCCGACGGGCAGTTCGTAAAAGCCGGAAATATACTCGTCAGACAAAGAGGAACCAAAATCCATCCCGGTACCAATGTTGGGATCGGCTCAGATGATACATTATTTGCTACAGCAGATGGAACCGTTAAATTCGAAAGAATGGGCAGAGACAAAAAGAAAGTCAGCATCATCAACGGTTAAA
>JAAYJG010000212.1 GCA_012523055.1 Ruminiclostridium sp.
AAGAGCGGTTCCCAGCGGTCATTCCCATTCCCGGCATTCAGGGAAGCCTGGGAATCGGCATGCTTGGCGTTAAAAGATGTGTGGAAAAGGCCGTTGGCGCAGACATTTTGTTCAGAGATGAATAAATACGTTTGTGCCATAAATACTGCTATTTTTGAATACTAATCCATTTCCTGAACAGGGAAATACCAGATGAACAGAAAAAATGAAGCCATTCCAGTTGGAATGGGAATGCCATAAAAGCCAACAGCAATAAACAAAGTACCGTGAATATGAAGAAGTGAATCCTGTAAACAAGCTGCCATTACAGCCGGTACTGAAAGAGAGGGATAGGTTTGAGCCAGGGAAGAATAGTGAAGGTATCAGGGCCGCTGGTCATTGCCGAGGGGATGAGAAACACCAATATGTTTGATGTGGTTCGTGTCAGCGAACATATGCTCATCGGTGAAATCCTTGAAATCCATGGTGACAGGGCATCCATACAGGTATATGAAGAGACCTCCGGGCTGGGTCCAGGGGGGCCTGTTGTCACCACAGGCGCACCGTTGAGTGTGGAATTGGGGCCCGGGCTTTTAGAAAATATGTTTGATGGTATTCAACGTCCGCTGGAGGCCATGCGCCAACAGGCAGGAAGTAATATCACCCGGGGCATCAACATTTCGGCGCTGGATCATGATAAAAAGTGGGCGTTTAAACCTGTCGCAGCAAAGGGTGAACAGGTGATTGCCGGCGATATCATCGGTACGGTTCAGGAAAACGTCACCTTTGAACACCGCATCATGGTTCCCTATGGTGTTGAAGGGACGATAGATTCCATTGAAGAAGGCGAATTTACAATCGATCAAACGGTTGCCGTTGTAAAAAAACCCGACGGCAGTTCTGTGAACCTGACGATGCTGCAGACCTGGCCTGTTCGAAGAGAAAGGCCCTATAAAGAAAAGCTTCCTCCTGATGAGCCGATGATTACCGGGCAAAGAATTATTGATACGCTGTTTCCCATTGCAAAAGGCGGCGTAGCAGCCATTCCAGGGCCTTTCGGAAGTGGAAAAACAGTTGTGCAGCATCAGCTGGCAAAATGGGCCGATGCTGACCTGGTTGTCTATATCGGGTGCGGTGAGCGCGGAAACGAAATGACAGACGTTTTGATGGAATTTCCCGAGTTGAAGGATCCCAAAACCGGTGAATCCCTCATGAAAAGAACGGTTCTGATTGCCAATACGTCGGATATGCCTGTTGCAGCCCGTGAAGCTTCCATTTATACCGGTATTACCATTGCCGAATACTTCCGTGACATGGGCTATTCAGTAGCTTTGATGGCTGACTCCACCTCACGGTGGGCAGAGGCCTTGCGTGAAATGTCCGGCCGTCTTGAAGAAATGCCCGGTGAAGAAGGCTATCCCGCATACCTTTCCTCCCGTCTGGCACAGTTTTACGAACGCGCCGGAAAGGTTGTCACAATCGGTTCCGAAGGCCGCGTCGGTTCATTGTCTGCAATCGGTGCCGTATCGCCTCCGGGCGGTGATATCTCCGAACCGGTCACCCAGGCCACGCTGAGAATTGTCAAGGTTTTCTGGGGGCTTGATTCAAACCTTGCTTATCGCAGGCATTTCCCGGCCATCAACTGGCTGATCAGCTATTCGCTGTATTCCGATCGTTTGCAGGATTGGTATAGCAATAATGTTTCCAGAGATTATCATAAATACAGAATCCAGATGATGCGGATCCTGCAGGAGGAAGCAGAGCTTGATGAAATAGTCAGGCTTGTTGGTGTGGACGCCCTTTCTCCGAAGGACAGGGTTACGCTCGAATCAGCGCGATCCATCCGTGAGGATTACCTTCAGCAGGATGCTTTCAATGAAGTTGATACTTACGCTAACCTGCACAAACAGTACAGAATGTTGAAAATGATCCTGAACTATTATTATCTGGCGCAGGATGCCGTGAAAAAGAATGTTGACCTGAAAGAGCTTTTCGCATTGCCAGTGCGTGAAAGGATCGGCCGTGCAAAGCTTGTGCCTCAAGACCAGATAGATGTTGAGTTCGATCGGATCGAACAGGAGCTGTCCGAGCAAATGGATGCACTTGTAGCAAAGGAAGGTGAATAAAGATGTTAAAGGAATACCGTTCCATCGTTGAAGTCGCCGGTCCTTTAATGCTGGTGCAGGATGTGGAAGGCGTTACGTATAACGAACTGGGGGAAATCGAGCTTGCCAATGGTGAAATCCGCCGTTGCAAGGTGCTGGAGATTGACGGTTCAAAAGCGGTGGTACAGCTGTTTGAAAGCGCCGTCGGTATCAACCTGTCCAACAGCAAGGTACGCTTTTTTGGCCGCGGCCTGGAGCTGGCGGTTTCCATGGATATGCTTGGCCGCGTATTTGACGGGCTTGGAAAGCCCATCGACGGTGGCCCGGAGATCATTCCCGACAAGAGGCTGGACATCAACGGCGTGCCGATGAATCCCGCCGCCCGTGACTATCCGTCAGAATTCATCCAAACCGGCGTATCGGCAATCGATGGCCTGAACACGCTGGTTCGTGGGCAAAAGCTGCCCATCTTTTCGGGTTCCGGTCTGCCCCATGCCCAGCTGGCCGCGCAGATCGCCCGGCAGTCAAAGGTTTTGGGAACCGACAGCAAGTTTGCCGTTGTGTTTGGCGCTATCGGAATCACCTTTGAAGAAGCCGACTTTTTCATCAGTGATTTTAAGAAAACCGGCGCCATCGACAGGGCTGTTCTTTTTATGAACCTTGCCAATGACCCGGCGGTTGAGCGTATCGCAACACCGCGTATGGCCTTGTCTGCCGCAGAATATCTTGCCTTTGAAAAAGGGATGCATGTGCTTGTCATCCTCACCGATATTACGAATTATGCCGAAGCACTGCGTGAGGTTTCCGCAGCCCGTAAGGAAGTACCAGGCCGCCGCGGCTATCCCGGCTACCTGTATACCGACCTTGCAACCCTTTACGAGCGCGCCGGAAGGATGAGGGATTATGAGGGAAGCATCACAATGATACCGATCCTGACCATGCCCGAGGACGATAAAACCCATCCAATTCCCGACTTGACAGGGTATATCACCGAGGGGCAGATCATTCTCAGCCGTGAGTTGCACAAGAAGGACATCGTGCCTCCCATTGACGTACTGCCGTCCCTGTCCCGTCTGAAGGATAAGGGAATTGGCAAGGGTAAGACCCGCGAAGATCATGCCAACACGATGAACCAGTTGTTTGCCGCTTATGCCCGTGGGAAGGAAGCAAAGGAATTGGCGGTTATTCTTGGTGATGCAGCCTTAACCGACACCGATAAGCTGTATGCAAAATTTGCCGAAAGCTTTGAAGCCGAATATGTTTCCCAGGGCTTCCAAACCGAGCGAAGCATCGAGCAAACACTGGAGCTTGGATGGCAGCTGTTGTCCATATTGCCGGTCGGAGAATTGAAGCGTATCAAACAGGAATTCATCGACAAATATTACCCGAAGAAGTAATAGAGCACAGGTGCGGCAAAGCGACTTTTCCCGGAAGGAGATAATTTCATGGCCCGATTGAATGTCAATCCAACCCGTATGGTGTTAACCGGCCTGAAGAAGCGGTTAAAAACCGCAAGACGCGGGCATAAGCTGTTGAAAGACAAGCGGGATGAATTGATGAAAAAATTCCTGGACATCGTCCGTGAGAATAAGAGACTGCGCGAAGAGGTGGAAGAGCAGCTGATGGTAGTCCACTCCCGATTCGTCATGGCAAGGGCGGTAATGAATTCCGAGCTTGTCGAGGAAGCACTGATGTTTCCAAAGATGGAAGTAAGCCTGACTGCTTCCACCCGCAACATCATGAGCGTGGATGTGCCTGTGCTGGAATTTACCACGGAAGGCGGAACGGAAGGCGATATCTATCCCTATGGGTTTGCCAACACCACCGGCGAACTGGATGAAGCCATTGCCACCTTGTCCGACCTTACCCCTGAGCTTTTAAAGCTGGCAGAGATGGAGAAATCCGCCCAGCTGCTGGCCGATGAAATTGAGAAAACCCGTCGCCGCGTGAATGCGCTGGAATATGTATTGATTCCAAACCTCGAAGAAACCATCAAATACATCGTCATGAAGCTGGATGAAAACGAGCGATCTAACCTTACCCGCCTGATGAAGGTGAAGGACATGGTATTGAAGGACGCGCACAAGTATAGTTGACAGTTCGCGAATGGCTTGAGAAATATTCGTGTAAAGTTTGAGAAAAAGTTCAATAAGTTTAATTATATGTTATTAACGGTATAGATAGAGGTAGACATGAAGATAATACCTCTATTTATTTATGGAGATTTGTTCTGTCTCATCCCTGCAAGCTAGTCATTTATTTTCAACAATTGCATATACACACTGAATCAACCTTGAAGTATCTTTATCCACCGCATAAATAAATGCATTTAGATGTTTATCTTTATCAATCAGGGACCAATCAACGCTATATCCACATTTTAGAGCCAGGCATCGGAAATATTCACGAATTGCTCTCCCATTACCTTCTCTAAATGGATGTATCATATTCAGTTCACCGAGGAAAGATGCAGATATAACTGAAAAGTCCTCTATATTTAAACCAACGAAGAACTTGTCAGCTTTGAATTTTGAAAATAATAAGTTTAAATTAACTGAAATAAATCGACTCTCGCAAAATTGGGTATCCCCTTTCCATATCGTCTCTTCTCTAATCTTTCCTGCAAACGGATATAAATCTTGGAATATATACTTGTGTATTTTTAGTAGATGAACTACTCCAAAACGACCCGTGATGGGATTAACGTGAAGTTCTGAGAGTCTCTGATATGTTAAGTCATTTTCTACGGATAATAAAATATCAGGATCCTTTATGCCTAATTTGTTAATGTACACCTCGGTATCCTGATAATAATATATTGATTGTATGTTCTCTTCTCTATTATATCTTGAAAATGGGTTGTCACTCATACTACTTTACCAAAACTTTAGCATATTTGGCCTTAATTCTACTAACCGCTTCCTTACTACTTATTTTGCCTTCAAGGAATTGGCGATTTATAGCAACCGCATCTTTACTTGGCTTTAGCCCTT
>JAAYJG010000021.1 GCA_012523055.1 Ruminiclostridium sp.
AAGTACCATCAGCCAAAGGAAAGCGGTCTGGCGACCAGAGCACTTCTGTCTCTGCCTTCTCCTCCGACCTGTATTCTATACCCTGATGATTATTCCTATCTGGGGGGGTTGAGCGAGATCGAAAAACACGGTTTGTCCGTCCCACAGGATATCAGTGCGGTCGGGTACGATGGTATTCATCTTTCAGAGCTGCTGCGTCCAAAGCTTACGACCTACCGACAAAATGCCGAGGAAATCGGCAAAGTGTCCGTTATCAAGCTCATCGAGCGAATTGAGCAGCCCGACATGGATAAGGAAGAACATATCATTATTAAAGGTTCGCTTCAATTAGGAGATACGGTTAGAAGAATCGAAGAATAATGGGTAAATATTATTTGGATATGTTAATCAACAGCATATATTCTCCGGTTGTTTTTATGGATTAACGTCGATTTGATCCGAGGTTTGCAACTGGGGAAGTGTCAACCCAAACCTCACAAAAATACTAAGCGAGGAGAGAAAAGAATGAAAAAAAGGCTAATAGCTCTATTGACAGCGTTGGTGGTATTGATTTGCATGGCACCAGTCGGTGTAACTGCAGCCACCGCCGGCGAGGAAGCGTATCTGATGTACGCCGATTCCTCCTGGACATATCAGAATTGGGGAACTGAAGACGGCAACGGTGTAAAGGTGACCTCAGCAAAGATCAACGGCAGCGGAGACTACAAGGTTGGTCTTGATTTTTCAGGGACAGCTGACGGAGCGGCATCAGGAATCGCTTTCACAGCGTTAGGCATCATGACCGGTGAATTTACATACCCCAATGCGACCATTGAAATAAAATCCATTAAAATCAACGACGAAAATGTGGCGTTTACCAAAGGCTATACAAGCTCGGACGATGGTATTACCACCCGCATGAATATCTACAACGAGTGGGTTTCAGAGCTGCCCTCCGACGCCAGAAGCTTTGACGAAGAGATCGCCGAATCCAAGGCGATCATGGTCGACAAGGCGGCCTTCGCCTCTGTTAAGAAAATTGAAGTATCCTTCACATTGCATGAAAATAAAGATGAAGCTTTCCTGATGTTTGCAGATTCCAGCTGGACCTATCAGTATTGGAACGATGGTGCCGAAAGTGCTGTTGAGGCAAAGAAAGTCACAGTCAAAGGCCCCGGCGAGTACACGGTAGGCTTGGACTTTACAAAGACAGCGGATAAGAAAGCAAGCGGTATTGCGTTTGCCGCAGTAGGGATTTCCAAGGGCGAAAAGAAATTCCCCAACTACTGCATCACGATTAAAAACATCAAGGTAAACGGAAAAGCAATAGAGGTTAAAAAGGGCTATACCAGTTCGGATGATGGTATTGTAACCCGTATGAACATTTATAATGAGTGGGTCACTGAGCTTCCTGCCGACGCAAGATCCTCCGACGCCAGCACCGAAGGCGCCAACTGGATTATTGTTGACAAAGCCGCTTTCGATTCGATTGAAACCATCGAAGTAACCTTTGATTATTCCATCCCCAAGGCTCAAGCATTTATTATGTTTGCGGACGCTGCATGGAAATATCAATACTTTGGCGACCCGGTTGATACCGGAGTAGTTGCCACAGACGCCACCGTTACAGGTGCAGGCTCCTACAAGGTAGCACTCGATTTCACAAAGACCGAGGACAAAGCCGCAACAGATGTTGCGTTTACCGCGCTGGGCATCAAAGGCGGAGACATCACCCATCCCGGTTGGTATATCCGCATTGATTCCATCAAGGTCAATGGTGAGGATGTAGCATTAACAAAGGGTTATACAAGTTCGGACGATGGGGTTGAAACCCGTATGAATATTTATAACGAGTGGGTAACCGAGCTTCCCGCCGACGCCCATTCCTTTGACAAAAACCTGGATGAAGCCAGCGCTAAAATTGTTGACAAAGCAGCCTTTGCTTCCGTAAAGACCATGGAAGTCGCCTTCACCTATATCCGAGGCGAAAAGCCCGTCAAGGCCGAAGCTGCTCCCATTGATGTGGATGCGGCATTGGCAGCTGATTACAATGCCTACTTCGGTATTCAGACGGAAACCTATATTTTCCGCAATGCCTGGAATGAGCCCAATTATGGCAAGGACAAGGACAATTTCACACATTTAACCGGATGGGATGCCGACAGCAACCAGGTTGACTATGGCGGAACCTTTACCGACGCCGCAGTGGATGGCAACGGAACATTTACGGTTGGTGTCAAGCTGGGAGATATGGCCCTGGGCACCGATAAAACCATCCGTATGCTTTTTGTTTCAACCGATATCCCAAGCCAGTTGATCGATCAGGGTTTGGTGACGATCAGCGATGTGAAAACATCCATTGACGGCGGCAAGGGACAGACAGCCTTCACGGCCAATACCGAAGGCGAGTTCCTGCAGCTCGATATCCTGAACGAATACACTTCAACCGGAGTGGAAGCGATTCCGTACACAATACCAGCAAAGGAAGTTACCATTACCTTTACGGTTGCAGGCCTTAGCAAGAATTCCACCGCACAGGCACCGACAACCGCTGCCGAACCTACAACTGCCCCTGCAGACACGGCAACCTCCACCCAAACACCGGCAACTGCTGAAACTGTAAATCAGCCTAATACAGGCCTGATTATCGCAATCGTTGCAGTCGTCGTCATCGGTGTTGCAGTATTCCTATTCCTCAATTCCAAGAAAAAGAAGAATGATAAGTGATCCCTTCTCTTAGGTGCGGTTCCCTGAAATATGGGAATCGCACCCTGAATTTTTTATAAACTGCCGTAATTTCGTATCCCCTTTACGATATTCGGTGACAACTTTTTTATCGTAGAAGGAGAGAAGAATCAAAATGAAAAATGCAACCAGACAACCAAAAGCGTTCATGGATTTATCGGCTGTATTGTACAGCACTCTTCGTATACTTGCGCTTTGCACAGGCTTCTTCATGTTCTTTCCAGACGTTAATCCCGGGCGCATTTCTCTTTTGATCAACAAAAATATATCGCTGTTCACCACCGCGCTTTCATTTTCCGACCTCACGAAGAAATTTGCTGCCATGTTCAAGCAGGGCGTTGTTGATAAATCGACGTTTGTATGGCTCAGCATTGCATCGGCCGTTATGATCATTGGGATACTCCTTAGTGGGATTGGCGGATGTATGTCACTGGGCAACAACCGCATGAAGTCACGCGGGATTTGGTTGTCTTTTGTCGGGCCATTGGTCATGTGCGTGGGGCTTGCGGGCATTTACATATCCTATACACAGCTTTCCGAGGCAAAGGCTGCAGCCCGCGCAAGGGTTGTGTTTCCTTCTGGTTTTTACCTGTATGCGGCTTTGGTCGTTCTCATGTTGTTGGCCACTGGCTTGATCCTTTTGCTCAAACGCCCCGTTGCGACGGAACCGAAAATGGAAATGCCTGAAAAGTATTCTCTTTTCCTGATGCTTCTTCCCATTCTTTTGCTGACATTCGTTTTCTACTATCTTCCTCTTTGGGGATGGCGATTCTCGTTTTTTGATTATACAGCCGGCGGAACCTTAAGCGCCGATAATTTTGTCGGCTTTAAATGGTTTACCCTCCTGTTCCAGAACCCTGCCGCGGTGAACGATATTGTTCGTGTGTTGAAAAATACCCTGGCGATGAGCGGCTTGGGCATTTTGACAAGCTGGGTACCCATGGCCTTCGCGATTTTTCTCAATGAAATTCGCAGCAGTCGCTTCAAGCGGCTGGTTCAAACCTTGACAACGATTCCAAATTTCATTAGTTGGGTGCTGGTTTATGCCATTGCCTTGGCCATTTTCAGTACCAATGGTTTTTATAACACCTTCCTTTCCTTTTTCTCCATTGAATCTCAGACCAACTGGCTGATGAGCGGAGATCATACCTGGCTGAAAATGCTTTTGTGGGGCATGTGGAAGAGCCTTGGATGGAGTGCAATCATCTATATTGCAGCGATTTCAGGCATCGATCCGCAGCTGTATGAAGCCGCGAAAATTGATGGTGCCGGGCGCTTTCAAAGGATGTGGCATATTACCGTTCCCAGCCTTATGTCCACTTATATGGTGCTGTTGTTGCTGTCCATTGCGGGATCCCTTTCAAATGGCATGGAACAGTACCTGATGTTTTCAAACGCAGTGAACAAGGAGTCCATAGAAGTATTGGACCTTTATGTTTATAACATCGGTATAGACGGCGGCAGAATTCCGCTTTCAACCGTAATTGGAATGGCGAAATCCCTGGTCAGCATCGCGCTTCTTTTCATCGCGAACAAGGTTTCGAAGAAGGTTCGCGGCGAAAGCATTATTTAAGAAGCCGGCTCGGAGGGTTGGTATATGCTGAATAAGATTGAAACTACGAGTTCCAGAACGGTTTTCAAAGGAGGTACATGATGAAACAGGCCGATAAGCATCAAACAGATAAAAGCCGTTCCAGGTTTCTTCGCTTTACAGAAGGCTGGTTGTTTAACGTCATCAACTACACAATGTTTGGTTTATTTACACTGCTTTGTGTTTTTCCATTTTACTATCTGTTTATCAATACCATTTCAAACAATGAACTGGTCGCAAGAGGTGCGATTTCGTTGTATCCCATCGGAATTAATTTTTCCAACTACATCGCACTGAAAGAAGTGAACGACTTGGTCAGTTCTTTCGTTGTAACAATTACCAGAACCATCTTTGGAACGGCACTGATGGTGGTGGCCAGTGCTTTTGCAGGATATCTTGTCACAAAAAAGAACCTGTGGCGCAGGCAGTTGTGGTACCGTTTCATTGTCATCACAATGTATTTTAACGCAGGCCTGATTCCATGGTACATGAATATGCTGATGCTCGGCTTGACAAACAACTATCTGGCGTATATTATCCCTGGAATCGTTGCGCCGTTCAACATTATTCTTGTTAAAACCTATATCGAGTCCATCCCCGCCGAGCTGGAGGAAAGCGCTTATATTGATGGAGCGTCCAACTTTACAATTTTCAGAAAGATCATATGGCCGCTTTCAATGCCGATCCTGGCTACCATTGCGATTTTCGGCGCGGTCGGGAACTGGAATTCATTCCAGGACTCATTGATTTTAATGAAAGGCGCTCCCCATCTTTTCACACTACAGCATCGTTTGTATATATACCTTGTGAAAGCATCCGATCTTGAGGCCGTTATGGCAGGTGGTGCGGGAAATACTGCGGTGTTGGAAAATTCATTGAATTCGAAGGTTGTGAAGTATACCATTGCAATGGCAACCATGATACCGATCCTGCTTGTCTACCCGTTTATGCAGCGTTATTTCGTCAAGGGAATCATGCTGGGGGCTGTGAAGGGTTGATTCCGGTCCATTTGTCCTGTGCGAAGGTGTGCGATGAAGGGCTAAAACCGGCGTAAAACCTAACAAATATGATGAAAGGGTGTTCGTAATGAAAAGAATGAGAGGAATGAAAAGGATTGGACTGATCGTGCTGACCGTGGTGATGATCTTCTCTGTCATGGTTGGAACAACCGCCTGTTCAAAGAAAAAGAAGAATGAGCAGACTGGAAAGGAACAATCGGACAATGCCGAACTGATTACACTGGATGTTTACAGCCAAACTGCCAACTGGAATGGAATGCAGACCGGCTGGTATGCCACACTGCTGAAGGACAAATTCAACGTTCAGCTGAACATCATCAACGATCTGGAAGGTACATACGAAACGCTGCTCGAAGCCGGTGATTTGGGTGATCTTATCGTCTGGGGTGATAACGGCACGCAGTACAAGAACGCGATCGAACTTCAGCTTCTTTACCCCTGGGAGGAAGGCGACCTGTGTAAAACCTATGGGCCTGCGATCTGGGAAAAGGCACAAATAGCGCTTGAAACAAACAGAAAGATCTCGGGTGACGGGAATATATACGGTATCGGCCATGGTATTGCCTCGAGCAAGGAAGACCATCAGAGCTTTTTCTATACATGGGATATCCGGTATGATCTCTACAAGCAGCTGGGCTATCCGGAAGTAAAGGATCTGGACGACTATCTTGAGCTTATGAAAAAGATGAAGGAAATCTGCCCAACCGACGAAAATGGCAATGAAACATACGCCGTGTCGCTCTGGCCTGATTGGGACGGCACAATGGTGATGTATGTCAAGGCGTTTGCTACGGCTTATTATGGCTATGATGAATTGGCAATCGGATTGTATGATCCGAATACGGGCGATTATTACGATGAACTGATGGAAGACGGTCCATATCTGAAGATGCTCAGGTTTTTCAACAAGCTGTATCAGAATGATCTGCTTGATCCGGATTCGATGACACAGACCTATGATCAGATGGCAGAAAAGGTAAAAGCCGGCGGTACATTCTTTTCCATTTTTAATTACTGCGGTTCCTCGGCTTATAACACTAACGAGCATATTGCTGCAAACAAGATGATGCTTCCGCTTGTTCCAAAAGAAGCATCCCCTGCCGTTTACGGCATGAGCCTGCTGGGTGGCAATCGTATTTGGTCCATCGGGGCGAATACCGAGTATCCCGAGCTTTGTATGGATATCCTCAACTGGCTCTATACACCGGAGGGTGCGATGAGCGTTTGGTATGGGTTAAAGGATCTGCATTGGTATTATGATGATAACGGTAAGACAGCATTCACCGAGCTTGGTCAGGCATGTAATCGTGATCCCCAATACGATCTTGGCGGTGTGGAATGGACCAGCCCGGAAACCGGTATAAAATACAACCTGGGTGCAAGCTTTACTGATGGCATGCTGCAGCTGAACAACACCACATGGGTGATCGATGCTATCAATCCTGAATCCAAAGAGCCATACAACAAAGATCGCTGGAGCAATATGCTGGGAATAGCAAGATGCGACCTCGAGCAGGATTGGTTCGACTGGACTGGTTTTGACAATATTCAGGATTATATGGAAAACGGAAACTATACCATCATTCCTGGCACATCTTATTCAGAACCCAAGCGCTCCGACGAGATGGAACTGATCTGGACACAGGTGATGCAGGCAGTGGCAGACAAATATTCCTGGTGTGCGGTATATGCCAAGACCGATGCAGAGTTTGATTACCAGGTGAAAGAGATGGTCAGAACCTGTAAGCAATACGGCTATGACAAGATTTTGGAATGGAGCCGTGAACAGGCCGCAACCCGTTACAAGCTGCAACAGGAAGAAAACTGAATTCACGATACTATTTCTGGAAAGGGGGCACAGCCCCCTTATTATTTGCAAAAATTTAGCTTCTCTCGTAATGGTGGGCAGGTAATTCGATAATGAAAATGGAACAACTCTGTTGACAAACTAACATTCACTTTAGAGAGAGTATCAAATAAGGAGTTCGATTTTCCCCGATAAATCAAGACCAAAATATTACACGCTTTTATCGGCGAAGGATATTTGGCTTTTTTTGTGTTGACAAATTGTAAACATAGTAATATAATGATAATAACAAAAAGATAATAACAAAAACCCATTAACTAATAGGAGGCGATGTAGTGCCGGAGAACACCATAAAAAACAAACAAGGCCTCACGGAAGAGCAGTTTCTGGCCACATATGACGCAAGCAAATATAGGCGGCCGTCAGTCACGGTGGATATGTTGATTTTCACCGTTACCGAAGAAGAAACAACAAACTACAGAAAGCTGCCCGAAAAGGTCTTAAGGCTATTGATGATTCAAAGGGGCGACCATCCATACATTGGGCAATGGGCCCTTCCGGGCGGCTTTGTTCAAATGGATGAAAGCCTGGATGAAGCAGCATTAAGGGAACTAAAAGAAGAAACGAACATTGATGAAATTTACATGGAGCAGCTGTATACCTGGGGGGATGTTGGCAGAGACCCTCGAACAAGGGTAATTAGTACCTCCTATATGTCTTTGGTTGACAGCACAGCCCTTGATGTCAAAGCTAGTGATGACGCGGATGACGCAAAATGGTTTACGGTGTCCTGCAAGCTGTACCAGGAACAAAGAACAGTCACTGAAAAAGGATATATGTTGCAAAGGCTGTTCAGATTAAGCTTAGTAAACGATGAAAATAACCTCTGGGCAACCGTAAAAGTTGTAAAGATTGTCGAAGGTAAAGTGACGAAGGTGGAAAGGGAAGTTGTTGAATCGGATGGAATATCTTTCGACCATGCAAAGATCATCGAATATGGGCTTGAAAGGCTGCGCAACAAGATTGAGTACACAGATATCGCTTTTAGTTTAATGCCCGAGCAGTTTACGCTCACACAGCTTCAGCAGGTATACGAAGTTATTCTTGGCAAGGAGCTGTTAAAAGCAAATTTCAGAAGAAAAATTGCAGACATGGTGATTGAAACCAATGAGTATACAAAGGATGCAGGCCATAGGCCTTCAAAGCTGTTCAGGTTTAACCCGAACTGGA
>JAAYJG010000213.1 GCA_012523055.1 Ruminiclostridium sp.
CCACGTGCCAGAATTTCACCGGTTTCACCAGGTGCAACCTGACCTCCCCGCTTATTCACAACCTTCAGCTCCACATTGCTCAGGCCCTTGCCCACCGAACCCGACTTTAGCGCAAGAAGCTGGCTGGGCAGAAAGCTGAGCCTGGCTGAAGCCTCCGTCTGCCCATACATCACAAAGATTTTTAGTTCAGGGTACACCTTTTGAAGCTGCAGCAGCATGCTATAGTTGGTAGCCTCTCCTGCAAAGGTGATGTATTTCAATGTTGAGAATCCCAAGCATTCAACAGGTGCCACTTTCAACATCAAATTCAGGTATGAGCCCACCGTTGAAAAGCCTGTTGGCTGTATGGATTTCAGGCTGTCGATCACCTTTACCGGGAAAGCCGCATAATTTTCCAGGTAAAGGGCTCCTCCTGATGCAATGTGGGTTAACAGAAGAGAATTACAATAGGAATAACTGAATGCGAGGGTGATCAGTACGGAATCACCATGGGTTAGTTGAAGATAATCCAGGATAGCATGGGTATTGGCTAAAAGGTTCCCATGGCTGAGCATCACGCCCTTAGGCATGGCTGATGTGCCCGATGTGAAGATAATCATGGCGGTTTTTGCGCTGTTACCGGTATTGTTCGGCATGCAGTGACCGGCATAATCGATTCCACGTTTCCATTGAACAAGGTTTTGCAACACAATGATTTTGAACGCATCCTTATCTGATAAGCCGAACATCAAGGCTTTGTCAACGAGCAGCAAAACCGGTTCAGTCGTGTCGATGATGTATTGTAAATGATGGAGATTATTCGCCGCATTTACGGGTACAGCCACAGCATTCAGTGCAGCAACCGCAAAGAATGCAGCAATGTATTCAGCGCTGTTCCTGAAGTAGAAAACGACGCGATCGCCTCTGCGAACACCTTCATGATACAGTGTGAACATTAAAGATTGAACCTCCTGAAGCATTTCGCGGTAGGTTACCCTGCCGGATGCAGAAACAACACAGGGTTGATCCGGATATAGCGAGGCGCTCCGGTATAAAAGTTCAACGATATTTTCCATCACGATGTCCTTTCTGATTATTATTTTCGGATTGAAGCTGATCATATGGGCTCATCAAAGTATCTATCCCCTTTGGCTAGTCCCCTTTGGCCAAATTAAGCCAGGATACCTGGGCCCCGCCCTCTGGTTACTTACATAGGAACCTGGGCCCCCGCCCCATGTAAATGGTTTAGTTGTATTGGCTGAGGATGTTGCTGATTTTACGGACGTTTTGAATGCTGCCAATGTTGCTGATCTTCCTCAGGGCTGTTTCCCGCTTGATCAAGCCCTGCCTCACCATATTAGCCATCTCCATGCAGTAGGGATGATACCCAAACCTGTCCTGATGCACAAAATTCGCGTAGGTATTCAACAGACAATTGGTGCTGTTTGAATCGGTCTCCTCCTCCATCTCCCACCCAATGGCCTGTATGGACCGAATGATGTGCTCCTCATCATATTCATTGTTCACAAACGGATAATACAAATATGGAATGTTCTCCTTGTTTGCTGCCAGCCAATCAGGATCCAAAAAGAAACGGCTGAAACCATCACCCATCATGGCCAGAATCTTGTCCCGGATCTGCCTTTCATTGGCTAGAATCATCTGATAATCCAGTTTTAACAGCGGATTTGTGATGCCGATTTGCCCGGGGGTCCACCCAAAGCAGATGATGGGTATGCCTCTTTGAATGGCCTCTCTGTACATGATGGACTTTACCAGACTGATGCAGGAGATGCAGATGGTGCTGGCCCTTTCCATGGCTTTTACAGGAAAGAGCTCACTTTGTGAGGCCCGGTTGAACAGGCGGCACATTTCCGGGTAAGCATAACGGATGATGATATTGTCTGTACCCAGAACAGCAGTCACTGTCTTGATATTTTTCAGGCACCTTTCAGACATGAAGCCGTTGTCAAAGGTTACCGTCAGGACCTGGAATTTATATTTCTCCCGTAAAAGCTTCAGGGTATATGAGCTGTCCTTCCCCCCACTGTATGCCAAAATCACCTGATACGGCTTATCACTGTTTGCCGCAATGACCTTCATCAGCTCATCCTCGTTTTCAGGTCTAATCCGCTGCTTTTTTTCATTGACACAGTAATTGCACAGGCCATTCTCTCCAATCTTGACCGAAGGAATATTATCATTCAGGATACATTTCTTGCATATTTTCATATTTTATCCTGCAACTTTCTTTATTTTATGACCGATAAATACCGTGATACTTTCAATGGAATGGATGTTTTCAGGCAATACCTCATCCATGGAGATGAAGACATTGAATTCTGACTCAATGAAGCTGATAATCTCGATCACTCCCGTTGAGTCAATGATGCCCGCGTCCATTAAAGACTCGTCATCCTGAACATGAATATTGTTGTTCAGCCCATAGGCAAAGTTTTTAATGATAAACTCACGCACGCTCCGCTTGATGTCGGAGATTTCATTGAACTGGCTCATAGTACCTCCTTAACACCGGTGGACGGTTCTTCGGTGTTTTCTTTATCTTCTCTGTTCCAAAAATAATCCGCCAGGATTTCTCTCTTCCTGCTTTTGTGGATTCCATAATCCGGGATAATGGTCTTTTCACTAAGGGAAATGTACTCTTCGATGGTGCAGGTGAACCTTGCAGGGTTTCCGGCGACACAGGTATTGGGCCTGACATCCTTGTATACCACTGCCCCTGCACCCACGACGGCATTGGGGCCGATGGTCACATTAGGCATGATGATGGCATTAATGCCAATAAAGCAATTTTCTTTAATGTCAATCTTGCCATATTTGTTGTCAATATGCCGGTATTCAGGTTTTCTGTTAAACACCCGGATAGCACCATCATGAGTAATAAACCTTACCCCTGCGGTAACAACGGAGTTGTCACCTATCGAAATGAGGAAGGGTTCGCTGCCGATATTGTCGGCTGCGGTAAGAATGATGGTGTTTTTACCAAGTTTTAGCCCCTGTTTCTGAAGCTCTTTCATTTTGAAGTTTTGGTTCAATCTTTTTAACAACTTGATCAAGGGGGATCACCTGCCTTTTCGAATTTTAATTCTTTTTCTCATTTGTTCCAGTCTGCTACAGCTTCCAGTAAGTATATCCGGCACATAGATCCCCTGATGTGCTGAACATGCCCTTCACGTCAACAATGACGCCATTGTCTGCCAGTATTTCTTTGAACCTTATTGCCCAGTCTATTTCCAGCCAGGCATTATGTTTTACCGCAAATACCAGGCAGTCCACCCTGGGGATATCCTCCAGCGCAACCAGGTGAACACCGTACTCATGCAAGGCTTCCTTTTTGTCGGCGCAGGGGTCGGTAACCAGAACCTTGATGTCGTATTCCTGCAGCTCCTGATAAATGTCAATCACTTTGGTGTTTCTTACATCCGGGACATTCTCCTTAAACGTGAACCCAAGAATACAAACCGTTGCACCATTGATATGCACCCCCGCGTGAATCATCTGCTTCACCACGTTCTCGGCTATGTATTTTCCCATGGCGTCATTGATTCGCCTGCCTGACAGAATGATTTGAGGATGATACCCTGTTTGTTCGGCGCGATAGGTCAGATAATAAGGGTCCACACCAATGCAGTGTCCGCCCACAAGGCCGGGTCGGAAAGGCAGGAAATTCCACTTGGTCGCTGCAGCCTCCAGGACGGATTGGGTATCGATGCCAAGCCGATTGAATATGATGGCCAACTCGTTCATGAATGCAATGTTGATGTCCCGCTGAGCGTTTTCAATCACCTTTGCGGCTTCCGCGACCCGGATACTTTTTGCTTTATACAGGCCGGCATCCACCACCAGGCCGTATACCTTTGTAATGGTTTCCAGCACCTTCGCATCCATTCCGGAAACTATTTTCCGGATTTTGCGCAGAGAATGCTCTGTGTCACCCGGGTTGATGCGTTCGGGAGAATAGCCGATTTTAAAATCCGTTCCGCATTTCAGGCCGGAAAAGGCTTCAAGGATGGGAGCGCAGATATCTTCGGTGACACCCGGGTACACTGTAGATTCATAGGTAACGATATCCCCCTTTGACAAATGCCTCCCTACAATTTCGGTCGCGCTGACAATGGGTTTCAAATCTGGGGTTTTGTCACGGTTGATCGGGGTTGGAACGGCGATAATGAAAAAGCTCGCTTCGTCTAAATCCTTCTCATCACAGGTGAACCGGAGGGTTGTACTGGCCAGCTCCTCCTGCTTCAATTCCCCGGTACAATCAATCCCAGCCCTGTAGGATTCCAGCTTTTCACAGTTCACATCAAAACCAATGGTGGGGATGCTTTTAGCAAACTCTATCGCAAGGGGCAACCCCACATAGCCCAGGCCAATCACGGCCAACTTTGTTTTTTTCTCGATCAATTGCTCATAGCACATTGAAAAACCTCCGTTTTTATCCAATGCTCCTAAGACCCCTGCCTCAGAGCGTATTTTTGTCCCTTAGGCAAAAAACGCGTGGGATACAAAAACTGATTTTACCTTCAGTGGCGGGCCCAGGTTCCTCCACGACAGTTTACAGCCCTGAAGCCTCTTCCTGCCTGTCCAGGGCGTAATAGGCCCTGTACCAGTCCACAAACCTGGAAATGCCTTCTTCAATGGTTGTAGCCGGCTTAAACCCCGTGTCCTCGATCAGGTCGTTGATATCCGCAAAGGTTTCCGGTACATCTCCTGGCTGCAGAGGCAAATACTCCCTAAGCGCGCGAACCCCCAGCTTTTCCTCCAGCACATCAATAAAGTGCTTCAGCGTAACCGGATGGTTGTTACCGATGTTATACAGCCTGTATGGCGCAAAGCTTGTGCCCGGATCGGGATTCATTCCATCCCATTCAGAAGCTGGCACCACAGGACCCTTTTGAATTAACCGGATTATACCCTCGACAATATCATCAATATAAGTGAAATCACGCAGCATATTCCCGAAGTTAAAAACCTGAATAGGCTTTTTATCCAGCATGGCCTTCGTGAATAAAAACAAAGCCATATCCGGCCTGCCCCATGGGCCGTAAACCGTAAAGAACCGCAGTCCGGTGCAAGGCAGCCCAAACAGTGCCGCGTAGGTATGGGCCATCAGCTCGTTGGCTTTCTTGGATGCCGCATAAAGGCTGATGGGGTGATCCACACAATCGTGGACCGAAAAGGGAATCTTCTTATTGGCCCCATACACCGAGCTGGAAGAAGCGAAGATCAGGTGACCAACCTGATTGTAACGGCACTCTTCCAGGATATTGACAAACCCCTGAAGGTTTGAGCATACATAAGCCAGAGGGTTTTCAAGGCTGTACCTTACCCCAGCCTGGGCCGCAAGGTTCACGACCGTGTCAAACCGATGCCTTTTGAAAACCTGGCTTAACCTCTCATGGTTTTCAAGTTGATCCCGATAAAAGACAAACCGATCGTATTGCTTGAGAATATTCAGCCGGCTTTCCTTCAGTCGCGGATCATAGTAAGAATTCACGCTGTCATAGCCCACCACCTCATGACCTTCCTCCAGAAGTCTTCTGGTTAGATGAAACCCAATAAACCCGGCGCCGCCGGTCACAAGAATTTTCATGCTCCATCCTCCCTGTTTACATGATACTCACCCGTAGTCGAATCAACAGAAAATTACTGCTCAGTTCCTTGTTTACATGGCTGCTTTTTTCCGTGCAAGGATATGGTATTCCGTAAAAAGCTTGTTCATGACTTCCTTCATAAAGGTACAGGTGGTATCTGTCGCTTCATAAAAGGAGATAACATTTTTTCTTTCAGTACGGATAAAATCCTTGATAGATTGAAACAGCTGTGCATTTTCGTTGTTCGAATGAATGCACACCGTACCGACACCAAATGGAATTTTTGTCGGGCACCAAAACTGCTGTGGAATGAACAGCATGTTTTTCTTTTTAAAGGGAAAAAGGCCGATCCCATCGGTGATGTACTTAAAACCCAGTTCATAAAGGATGAGCAGGGTTTTTTCATCGAAGGTATGCCCCGGAGCCATCCAGATATCCGTTTTCAAGCCGTTGTCCCGCAGAATCGTCAGACCGTTCTTGATTTTTCTGAACTGCGCCCGATAGGACAACCCTGCAAATTCAGACTTTTTTTCAAACCCGATCCTCTCATCCATCAAGCCCGAAGAATTGCTGACATATACATGCTCATAGCCATGCTGTGCGATGTCGACGATGTTCCCTTGCTGAAGCTTGCGAAGGATATTCCAGAAATCACTGTTCGGTTTTTCAACCATTAGCTTTTGATCCTTATTGTCCGGGATGACCCCCAAAAGGGGCTTCACGTCCATGGACTGAAACATTTCAATGTAATTCCAGAACAAATTCCAGTTCATTTCAGGTGCGATATCATCCATTCGAAAAATGTATTTAGCCATTTATCCCTCCAAAGCAAGGTTATTAAATTGAGCAAATCAGTTGAACAGACTTCAGCCTGTTTCCTCCAAAAGATTACGAAGAATGTTCACATACCGATCCAGCATTTTCTCCCTGTCGAAGTACAGATGCGCTCTGCGATAGGAAAACTCCCCCATCTTGTGCAGGTCGCATTCGGTGATCATCTTTTTCAGTGCGTTATACAGAGCCTGTGTATCACCCGGCGGGTATAGAAAGCCGTTGACACCGGTTTCCACCAGCTCGGAGGCACCACCGATATCCGACAGCACGAGAGGTTTGCTCATCGCCATACTCTCAATGGCTGCCATCGAAAGGGTTTCCACCGAAACGGAGGTCAGCACCGAGATATCTGCCGCCTGAATAAAGGGTCGTACGTCCTTTACATAACCGGTAATGTAAACATGCTTCTCCAGCTCCAGCTGCTTTATCATCTCTTCAAGAAAAGGCCTTTGTACCCCATCCCCCACAAGCAGCAGGGTCGTGTTGTACCCGGCGCTGCGCAGTCTGGCAAGCACTTCCAGCATGTCTTCATGCTTTTTTTCCGGCCTGAGGCAGGAATTCATCAATAATACAATGGGGTTGTCCAGCCAGCCCAGGGGCTTGACAATACTTTCCCGTTTCATCTTTCCAATGTAGGAATGAAACCACTTCACATCCACACCGTTCTGAATCACCAGGGTTTTTGCCTTGATCAGCCTGTACCTGGCCAGCCAGTATTCGCGTTGGTTGTAGCTGACAAAGATGATCTGATCCAGCATATTCAGCATGTGCTTGTAGTAGTGGTTTTGCATCTCTTCCTTTTTTCCCCTGGGAATGGTGTTGTGGATGACAGCCAAAGTACGCACCTCAGCTTTTCCGCCTCGCATCAGCAGGTATCCATAGAACAACGGGTAAAGATCTATCATGAAGAAGTTGTCGGGCTTGAATTCCGCATACAGCTTCTGGAGCTTCCTGTAGGCTAAAAAATCCATATATTTTTTGTTGTTCAGAGTCTCAAAACGAACCGAAGCATCCAATTTATCCTTTTGATCGGTGACGTCGAGCATGGAGATGACCATCACCTTGTAACCTTTGGCCACCAGGCCGTTCGCCAGCAAAATGGTCTGGGTTTCGGCCCCGCCGTATCCCAAAGCGGTAATCAGGAAAAGGACTTTGTTTTTGATCATGCGCCCGTTCCTCCTTTCGTATTTTTCAACCATGAAACATTCGGTTGCTGTTCATTCGTTTTCATCAGTGATTGCCATGAAGCAGGGTTTAGACCTGCCCTTGCCTTTCCCGCAGACACAAGAGAGAAACCCAGGCCGGTGACAATCCATACATAGATGTTCGATAACGATGGAAACAGCCTTCTGCCTGTAAAACCGCTGATGAGATAACAAATAATCGCCACAATGACCGCGGCAAGCAGATCCCTTTGCCAGGACTCCAACTCCCTGCGCCGGTAGCTTTTTATAAACTTCACCAACACATAGGCATAGAAGGCCAGCAGGCTGATAAGACCGATCAGACCACTTTCCAGAATCATATCCAGATACATGTTGTGCGCATGACTGACAGCAAAGATGGTACCAGTCTGCCATGCCCGCAGGTTGATAATTCCGTGGATGCCATAACCAAACCAAATGACATCGGGCTTTATATTGATTTCATTCAGAATCGGCTGCCAAAGGTGCTGGATTCTCCCTGCTGAAATAAGGTTCAAATCACCCTCGCTGAAGCCTGTAAGCGCCCTGTCGATAATGGATTCTGGCAGTACGAATTGCAGCACCAGGAAGATGACAATGGCGATGATGGGCAAATATTTGTACCGTCCCGAGAGAAAGTAGAACAGCACTATGCCAAATAAAACAATGAAATACGCCGTTCTTGAGTAGGAAAGCGCAGTGGCACCCAAGGTCAGCAGCAGTGCGCCATAGGCCCAGACATTCTTTTTGTGCAGGCAAGCAACCAGCAAAAACGGAATAGCCAGAAAGCAGAAGTTGGCCAAATCGTTGCCGTGGATCCCCAGCATTGTGGACAGCGTATTGCGGAAGTGGTTCAAGTCGAGTTTCATCGGTTCCACAAACAAATAAAGAGCAATGACGCAGGCAGAAATGATAGTAATGGAAGCAATGAGCACTGTTGTTATGCGGGAAATCTCCTTCTCGCTTTGGTAGTACAGCGGTATTAGCAGTAGTGGAAGCATGATGATGATCGGAGACAGAAACTGGGTGCTCGCATAGGAATAAACCGAGAAATTGATGAAGCGTCCGGAGATTTTGGATGCATACTCAATGGACCTGAAGAAAGATACCGTAAACAGGGTGAGAATCATAAAAATGGAAACTATGAGCCCTGCCGGGATACTGTATGGCTTTTTTTTGATAATAAAAAACAGTACCACCAATGGAACCAGCAGGATCTGAGGACGCAGCCCCGGTATCCCGGCCATGGATTCGTTAAACACTCCAAGACCCAGAAAGGGCAATATCAGCAGCAGTGTGATAAAGGACAGGTCGGAATAACGATAAAACAGGTACACGGCAGCTATGGTCAGACTGAACATTGTTGCCAGGATAACATCATTAACGGCCAGAATCAGGTATAGCAGCCCCAAGATGCCTGCTGCCGCGTAAAAGAAACCGATTTTCATTCGAATTTGCAGTGGTTCCATAGTATTCTCCTTTTATTTTTTGCACTCTCATAACAACAGCAAGCTATGCTATAGTGTTGTCCTGCCTGAGGATCTGGTCAATCAGTTCTTTATACAACCGAACGGAGTTGTCGATGGAATGATAGGTGCTGACATATTTCAATGTCTTTTCCCTGTATGCCTTCAAACTGTCTTCATCCATCTGCCGGATAAAACCAACGGCTGCATCCATATCATCCCCGCAAAGTATCCCCAGGTTGTTTTTTTGAAGCACCCCGTCCGGGTCGATATAAAAGGAAAGAATGGCGGTACCCCCAAGACATGCTTGAATAAAGGTGTTTGGAAACCCTTCCAGCTGTGAGGTGCACACAAACACCCTGGCCCTGTCGAAGTAAGCCTGAATCCGCTCGTAAGGGACATAATCCAAAAGCGTTACATTTTGAAGGCCGCCAGCCCTCTCCTTCACTTCCTGTGTAAGCCGCTGGATTTCGCGGTCGATTTCGCTGTTCCCTGACTCGTTTTGAGGCATGATCATCACGAAGCTCTCCTCGGGAAGCCGCTGTGCAAGATCCAGAAACAAGTGCGGCTGTTTCAGAGGCAGGCATCGTGACACCCACAGGATATATTTCTTATGGCTGGTATCGATGTTCTGCCGGATTGGAAACCCGTTCGGAATCACCTTCCCCAACCGTCCAAACCTGTTTTTTAGCTGTTCGTTCTGCTTTATGGTCTGGCACACGATATGGCTCACATGGTTAAGGCCATATTGATACAGCCGTACAAACCGGCTGCCATATGTTTTTTCATACCATTGCAAATCCAGATTCCTGTCACTGGACAGCCGGAAGATGACCTTTTTGTGCCGCAGCTTTTTTTGCAGAAACACAAGCTTGCCCAGGAAGCTGTTTGCGGTGGTATAAACATACACATCAGCATTGAGAACAAGCAGTTGTGAATAAAGCTGCATCTTCCGGGAAAGCCCGGAATGTTCATGATAACCGGTTCCCTTGTATTTGATCACACGGATGTTTTGGTAGTATTCAATATCCTGCTGGTGATAATCATCTACCAGAAAGCTGATCTCATATCCTGGGTCTTCGGCCAGCTTTTTTGCCAGCAATACCATATTGATCTCCGCGCCGCCAATGACATTTCCAGAGGTGTTCGGATTGAAAAGCGGATATGCGAGCAATGAAATAAAACAAACCCTTATCTTCATTGAATCCTGTTCTCCTGGTTTTGTTTCAGGTCGTTTAATATGGTTTTCAAACGATAAACGGCCACCTTTGCGCTTTTTCTGATGTATTGCTTTTTAACTGTATCCTTGATGCCTGAGTTTTCTTTACAAAATTCTGTGTAATTCGGTCTTTGATTTCCGGATGGGCTGGTATTCGAATCTTTCCCGGATGGACCGGTATTCAGGAATTGGTTGTATTCGGATGAGCTGATATTCGAACCTTTCCCGGATGAACCAGTACTCAAAAATTGGTTGTTTGCAGATAGTCCTGTGCTGGAAAACTGTATGTTTTCTGCGGCAGCGGCGTTCTCACCTTTTTGAGAAAGATACGCTGCATTCTCCACACTTTGCTGCTGCATTTCAATGGACATACTTCCTCCGCTCTTCTGCTGCCACGCAGAGGTCACGTTATTTCTGAAAACTTTATGCATGAAGGCAGTATTTGCAGCCACAGCTGCATTTTCCTCTTTCCTGCGGGGACACAGCTTTTCAAACAGCCGGGCATATTTGGGTCCTATTTTTTGAATATCATGGTTGTTTGAAACGTACTCAAATGCATTGTTCCCTAACTGATGGATCACGCACCGATCCAAGTTTTTGATAAACCTTACGGCAGACTCAAAAACATCATCACAGCAAAGCCCAAGGTTGTTCTTCATAATAAAGCCGTCCGGATCCACCTTCAGCGAAAGAAGCCCGGTTTTTCCCAGACATGCTTGCAGAAAACTGTTTGGGAAACCTTCGAATTCCGAGGTGTTGACAAAAAGTTTGGCATGGTCATAATAGGACTGGATTTGGTGGAAGGGAACGAAATCAATCAGCTTCAGGTTGGGAATTTGCAGTGCTTCCTGTGCGATTTTGCGGGACAGCATTGTTATTCTTTCCCCGGCATAGACCTTGCTTTCCTGATTTACCGGCATGATCATGACGAAATTTTCCTCCGGGACACGTCTGGCCAGCTCCAGAAACAGCAGCGGACGCTTGAGTGCCATACATCTGGAAACCCATAGAATGTAATCCTTGGCATGAGTAGTGCTCTGAGCAACAGGAAACACATTTCGTATGACCTTGCCGATCAAACGGCATTTTTTGTATAGCTGTGCCTGCTGATAATCCGACTGGCAGAAAATCTGATCGCAGTGATAAAGTCCCAGTTTGTATAGCCAATACAGCCTTTTGCTTCTTCCCTTCCAATACGCAAGCTCGGTGTCCCGGTCACTTCCAAGCCGGAAGACAACCTTCTTCCCTCTGAGCCACTTGTTCACAAGCACCATCCAGCCAAGGAACTCACTGGCTGTTTTGGTGATAAAAACATCGGAGGGTTGAAACAGCAGCGCTTTCAGTAGAAAAACTATTTTTAATACTTTGTGGATTGGGTTGGATGTTGCTGTCGGACGCATGTATTTTAACCTGCGCAAACTGATATTCCGATGGGTTTCCAAGGGCTTCTGTCCATAATCACCAACCAGGAAATCCACTTGAAAGCCCTGCTGTTCGCTAAACCAAATGGCCATATTGTACAGCTCCACTTCCGAACCGCCAAAGGTTTCCTTGCTTTCAGACTTGAACAGTGGGTAACAGCCTGGCATTACAAAGCATATGCGAATCTTTTTCATGTCTATTATTCCTTACACCATGCTTGTTAGCATGTCCTGACAACCTAATATATTTACTTCTTGATCAGTCTCTCAGGGTACTGTTGAATGATCCCCTGCTTATCCCTGTCGGGCAGTGATTTTGTGGAAAGCTTCAAGCCCCAGAGCTTTTCTTTGTATTCGTCAAGCGTACAGAGCACCTTTGCCGGGTTTCCCGCGATCACACAATTACCTGGAAAACTTTTTGTGATCACAGACCCTGCCCCCACAACGGTGTTGGAACCCAGACATACCCCCGGCAGCAGAAGTGTGTTCATGCCGATAAAAACATTATCACCAACAGTGATTTTCCCAAAAACATCTGCCTGCGGATCCTCCTCCCGAAAGACCCAGATCCCACCGTCATGGGTGATGAAATGCACATTGTTGGCGATGGTGACACGATTCCCAAGCTCGATCAGATAGCCTTCGCTGCCAAAATTGCTGGAAAACAGGCGGCAATTCTTTCCCAGCTTTACCCCCAAACCTACGGCCCTGTTGTAGTGGGTTTGCAGCAGATCCGGTGAAATATTACGAAATCGCCTTTTTAGAGCCTCTTTGATTTTCTAAAGCATCCCGGCCCTCCCTATTCCAAATAAAATCATAGTCGGTGTGATTGATATACCCCAGTGATCCCTTCTGGGAGATGATTCTGGAGGGAATGCCCACCACCACTGCGTTATCAGGGACATCCCGGGTAACCACACAATTGGCGCCGATTGTTACGTTATTGCCAACGGTAACCTTCCCGATAACCTTTGCACCGGGGCCAATGTACACACGGTTGCCTATGGTGGGAAAGCCTTTGTTTTTCCCCCGGTTCGCCCTGCCAATCGTCACACCATGGCTGATGTTCACATTATCTCCGATAACTGCTTTCTCACTGACAATGATGTTTCCAAAATGCCCAATATAAAAGCCTTTACCTATATCCGTCAAATATTTCAGATCGATGCCATACCGAACGCAGTTACGCTTGTACAGCATCAGTATCAACAGGTATGCGGGCAGCAAAACTGATTTTTTACGAAGCTTCAGATACCTGCAAAGCCTGAATTGAGTGGTCACCCTGAAGCCCGGCTCATAGATATAGTGGTACAGAAACCTTGAGAACCTGATGTTTCCGGCATATCGGTACAGATCAGACTGGATCGTTTTGATCAATTCCAACAGGGAGCCTTTCATATTGACATCCTTTCCCCCACTTAGCCTGCGCTTGTTCTTCTTTTCTTTACATCCTGCCAATCATCATGATACCGGTTATATTTCCTACGATACTCATTCATCGGTACCTTGTTCAGCACTGCGCCAATGATGTTCACATTAGCCATTTTCAACTGCTTGACCATGTTTGTCAGCCTTTGGGTTTCAGGGAACCTGTTGCGGATAACAATGATGGCCCCATCGGTCATGGATGCGATTTCATACCCGTCAATCACATGGCTTAATGCCGGGGTATCGATGATGATTTTGTCATATTTCTGGGAAAGCTTGTCCAGAATATCCCTGAACCTGGCGGAGGACAGCATTTCACCGGTATTGTCCACATCCCGGCCACAGGGAAGATAAGATAGATTTTCCACCTGAGCGTTTAGGATAGCCCCGTCGGGATCCTCGTTTCTGAAAAGAATAGTAGCCAGCCCCTTGTCAGCGTTTCCAAGCCTTTTCTCATGAACGGGCTTGCGAAGGTCGGAGTCGACAAACAGCGTCTTTTGCCCGCAGTTTGCAAAAGAAACAGCAAGGTTCAAAGCAACGGCAGTTTTCCCCTCGCTGCGGGAATGGCTGACCACACAGATGGTTTTCAGCGGGTTTTTTCTTTCATAGAAACTGATGTTTCCCCTCAAGAAATGATATGCTTCCTGTACGTCTGTCTCAAATTCAAATTGGAGTAAGTTAGCCGGGTTCATCCGGGTGATGAAACTATTTGTCATTTTTATCACTCCTATGCAAGATACTGTTCGGTATAACGCCGATGACCTGAATGCCCAATAGCCTTTCTGTAATATCAACGCTGTCAATGCGTTTAATAAATTCATCCAGAATGAAATTCAGGGTAATGCCCAGAATCATCCCACCGATAGCCGCAAGAAGAATAAAGATAATAAAATAGCTGGTATTGCTCGTTGCGTGTACCATGGGTTCATCAACAATCATAAAGCTTTGCGGTGAGCCCATCGCCATAAGCTTTGCTTTAAATTTGCCTTGCAGACTGTTGACGATCTGCATGGCTTTTTCCTCAGAGGTGTATTTTACTGAGATCACAAGAATCCGGGTGTCCTGAATCTGTTGCACAGTGATGCTTTCCTTCAGGGTATCCACATCCTCTTCCAGGCCGTTGTCATTGATGACACTGCTTAATACCGAGTGACTGGTGATGATCTCAGAAAAATCCGCGCCGATCAGCTGGGCCGAGCGGATTTCATCAAACACGCTGGTGGTGAAACCCCCTTCCCCGGACCCTGCTATCATGATTTTCATGGTGGACTCATACTGCGTCGCCGACAGATCGGCACAGAACAGTCCAACGCATAATGCTGCCGCCACGCTTAGCGTTATTACCAGCCATAACCTGCTGAACGCTGTTTTCAGGAATAATTTCAGCCCCACAATGGTTCCTCCTTTAGCATTTTTTTGCCCCTGTATGGCTTCATATTGTTCCGCTGCCGGGATAATTCCCATCCATAGTGGAAAATGGCGTGGCTTCACCATTCCGGGATGCATGGGCGAGCAGTAAGCTTTAGCTTACGACCAGCCGGGCTGCATGGGCGAGCAGTAAGCTTTAGCTTACGACCAGCCGGGCTGCATGGGCGAGCAGTAAGCTTTAGCTTACGACCAGCCGGGC
>JAAYJG010000214.1 GCA_012523055.1 Ruminiclostridium sp.
ATATGCGATGAAAAATATTCTTATGGTTCCGTATGCCGCGGGTGAGTATATCGAGGTGGCAAAGGGAGCGGATATCAGCCGTTTCGTATTCGACGACCTCAGGCAACAGATTAAATGGGTGATGGCCGTGAGACAGATCCGGGACAAATATTATGAAAAATCCGTTCATGCACAGCAGGGTGTGAATAATGGGTGAACTGCGCGCCAGTAAGCGTTTTTCAACCATATTCGTTAAAAATAAGCTAAGAAACAGGCTTTATAATGCGTTGAACAAAAAACCGGGAGGAGTGCACATGAAGAAAAAAGATGGACTGCTGGCCAAGCTGGCCTATGGCTGCGGCGATATCTATGGAGGGGGATCCTTCCTCATTGTTGGTGTTCTGATTTTGGTATTTCTCACCGACGTAGAGGGATTATCCGGAACCATGGCCGGGATCATCATTTTTATCGGAAAGGCCTGGGATGCTGTAACCGACCCGTTTATGGGCATCCTGTCCGACAGAACCAAATCCCGTCATGGGCGGCGCAGGGTGTATTTTCTTTATGGTGGGATTCCCGTATTGCTGTCCTGGATAATGCTTTGGTATTCTTTCGGAATCTCCGGAACCACAGGGAAGTTCATCTATTATACTTTTGCTTATATCTTTTTCTCAACCGCATTTACGATTGTGATGATCCCGTATAACGCAATTCTTGCGGATATGACCACAGACTATAACAAAAGAAGTGCATTTACAGGTGTTCGGCTTGGCTTTTCAGCCGCCGCGGCGATTGTATGCGCAGTGGCACCTGCCATGATAACTGAGGCGTATGCAGATCCCAAACAAGGCTATCTTGTGATGGCGATTGTATTTGGCATTGTCTTTGCACTGGCCTGGTTGTTTGTTTACCTGGGAACCTGGGAAAATACCAAAAACCCCAACGAGGTAGGGTTTTCGTGGAAAGACTGGCTTTCGGTGTTTAAAAACAAATCCTTCAAGTATTATATCCGGGTCTTTATCACATCCCAAATGGCCATTGATATTACCATGGCGCTGGCCGTGTATTTTTTGAATGTTTCCATCCGCAAGGAGCACCTTTTTGTTCCCACAATGGCTGCCATTCTGGTGGTTCAGCTTGTTTTCATCGCTGTGTTCTCCATTTTGGCCCAGAAGTTCAGCAAGAAAATACCTGCCATGATCGGCGCGGTGATTTGGACAGTGGCAAACCTGGTGATCATGACGTTCTCGCCGCAAACACCGGATATTGTGATCATTGCGGTTTGCGCCCTCATCGGCATTGGTGCCGCAGGCTGCAATTTTGTTTCATGGTCCATTTTGCCGGATATCTCGGATGTGGATGAGCTGATGACGGGGAAGCGCCGGGAAGGCTTGTATTCAGGGGTCTCCACCTTTTTAAGAAAGTTGGCCGGCGGGCTTGCGGTGGGGGGAATCGGCCCCTTGCTGGATATCTTCAAATACAGTGAACAAGCTGTTAAAACAGGGCAAATCCAACCATTGACAGATATCGGTGTAAAACTGATGTTCTGTGTTCTGCCCATTGTGTTTCTGCTGTTCATGCTGGTTTCTCTGAAAGGATATAAGCTGGGTAAAAAAGAGTATGGCATCCTGCATAAAATGCTGGGAATATACAGGGATGCCGGTAATTTGGATCAAGCTGACCCCGAAGCCATACAAATCTGTGAGGTGCTGACCGGTACCGACAAGGCATCCTTTTTTGGGAAAAATATTGAATAAGTAACTCAACTTACCCACATTAACCTGCAAGTAGTGTTTTAAGGTGCTGCTACCGACTTGTTGAGGTGTGATGCCACACCGCCGTCAGTAGCCTGCTGTACAGGCAAACATCCAAAACACTGTGGGAAAGTTGAGTAAATAGCCTGTTATCTGCAGCGAGAGGTGGCAAGGAGTTTTCCACAGCCACCTTTTTATCGTTTATATGTTGCGTTATACTTACGAATAATTGGATTTAACCAAATAAAGTTCTCATTAAATCATTTTTTCTCTTGTCTGGAAGCAGACACTGGTATAATATTCTTATCAAAACAGATCCGAATACAAAGCGTATTTTTACAGACCTAGATCTTCCTTGGGACTAAATGGGAGTGTGACTATTGAAGAAGCAGAAGGGTACTCAAAAAACTCATGCCACAAAAAACATCCTATATGCCGTTAAAACGTTATGGGGTATCAACAAGGGCATCGTAATCCACACGGCTTTGGTGAATGCTGTGGAATACTTTGGATGGGTCTTTTACAGCATGTTCTTTATCCGCTATCTGATCAGTGCCATAGAGCGTCAGGAAAGCTTTGGTCATATGATGGGGTTCATTGCGCTGTCGGGCTTTGTGTTCTTCCTGTTTGCGCTGTATAACGCATACATCGAGGGCAGCTTCCGCCCCATCGCGGCTGCGGACCTCTATCATAAGCTGTATGGAAAGCTTTACCGAAAAGCAGGCAGTGTTGAATTGAAGTGTTACGAAGACAGCAGTTTTTACAACCAATATACACTGGCTATCGACAAAGCAGATGAAAAACTGTTTTCCATCGTCTTAAACCTTTTCGGCATCTTATTTGGCGGGGGAGCCGCCGTCACGGTGTTTATCACCATGTATACCATTGATAAAACCGCAGTGCTTTTTGTGGTTTTCCCAATGGTAGGTAATTTTGTATTCGGGTACATAGTCAACAGGCTTATGTATAAACGGGATCAGGAAATGGTTCCATACCGGCGCAGGCTTGAGTATGTGAACCGAGTAATGCATCTTGCTGATTTTTCCAAGGAAATACGCCTCTCCAACGTCTTTAACCTGATGAAACATAAATACCTGGAGGCGATGAACGGTATATTTGATACGGTGGAGAAGTATGTTTTCAAGATAAACCTGCCCCTCTGGTTCCGAAACTATTTTACCTTTACGATCATCTTTGAGGGGGTGCTGTTATACGGAGCTTATCGCACCATCGTCAGCAAAACCATGAGCCTGTCCGACCTGGCCGTGTTGTCCAGCGCCATGGTTTCGGCCACCTGGACATTGATCGGCTTTACCAAAAACATTCTGGAAACGGTGAAACAGGGGATATTTGTGGAAAACCTGCGGGTGTTCATGGAGTATCAGTCAAAGCTGCCCGAAGACTATGACGGGATTCTTCCCGACCGTGAAATAGAATCCATTGAATTCAAAAACGTCAGCTTTACATACAAGGAAGGCGGCGATTATACCATCAAAAACCTTTCCTTCAAGCTGGAAGGCCGAACAAACCTGGCGCTTGTTGGCCACAACGGTGCCGGGAAAACGACCATTATCAAGCTGCTGTTCCGACTTTATGACCCCCCAGAGGGGGAAATCCTTCTCAATGGCCGCAATATCAGGGATTATAACCTGAAGGCATATCGCGGCTTGTTTGCGGCTGCCTTTCAGGATTACAAGGTGTTTGCCTTCAGCATAAAAGAGAACGTGATGATGCGCAGCGTTACACCAGAAGATGACTCAGCCGTTGAGGAAGCGCTGAAAAAAGCCGGTGTTTATGAAAAGGTGATGTCCCTGCCAAAGAAGGCTGATACCATTCTGACGAAAGAATTTGATGAGGAAGGGGCTCTTTTATCAGGCGGTGAGTACCAGAAAATCGTTGTTGCCAGGGCATTTGTCAGGGATGTTCCCATTAAGGTGTTTGACGAACCGTCCAGCGCACTGGATCCCATCGCTGAATACGAGCTTTATGAAAGCATATTAAAGGATAGTGTCGGAAAAACCGTGGTTTTTATCTCCCACAGGCTGTCGTCGGTGCGCAACGCAGACTTGATTCTGATGCTGGAAAATGGAGAAATCATCGAGCGTGGTACTCATCCGGAGCTGATGGAGCAAAACGGAAAATACGCGGATATGTATAACAAACAGGCGAAAAACTACCTGGCGGTAGAAAGCCTGAAGGAGGTGAGCGTGGGATGAAAAAAGAGAATAAGCCAAAACAGAGCCTGAAAAAAGTACTGTCCAACAATTGGTTCATTTTAAAGCTTTCATTCCAGGCCGCTCCGTTTTTTATGTGCTTCATGATCTTTGAAGTGATAAAGCAGCAAGTGCTCGTCTTTCTTGAGCATACCTATGGTATCCAATATGTTCTTGAGGCTGCGGAATTTGGAAGGCCCTTCAGCACTGTGCTGTGCTTTCTTGTGATCATAATGGCCGCATGGGGTGTTTCGTTCATCTTCAGTGGCATCTATCAAAACCGTGTGTCCCTGAAAGGTATGCCGAAAATAGAGAAAAAACTGAAGGATATGATGTACGCCAAGGTGAAGGAGCTGGACCTGGAATGCTATGATAATCCGGAGTATTACGATGAGTTTGTGTTGTCCATTTCTGAGGCTGAAAAGTCCATCCTCAGAACCCATCAAATTGTCGAATCCTTTTTTGCCGGTTTAACTGCTCTTATCACAAGAGGAATTTTCTTCCTGTCTGCAGACGCGCTTTCATTTGTTTTTGTGCTGGCTTCCTTTGGCCTCACCTTTTTGTTCTCACAGATACTCAATAAGGTCATCTTTCAGAACAGGGTGGAGAAGAATCCCTCTGAAAGAAAACGTGCGTATGTTCATCGCGTCTTTTACCTGAATGAATACGCCAAGGAAGTACGGCTGAACCCTGAAATCACAAACCGTTTATATGAAGAGTTTGACAGTACGAACCAGCAAATCAGGGATATTGAAAGGAAGTATGCAAAGAAACGATCTATTTTAAGCTTTGTGACCAATTACCTGACCAATGATTTCATCAGTGATGTCATTTATATCACCTACCTGATTTTCCGCGCCGCTGTAAAACATGTCATCTCATACAGCAGCGTGGTGGTTCTTTGGAATACTTCAGGCGGTTTGAAGCGGAGCCTGCGTGAAATCACAAAGGTATTTCCGCAGCTTTCGGAAAACAGCCTCTACATCGAAAAAATACGCAATTTCCTGCGGTATGAGCAAAAAATAACAAGCGCTAAAAACCTTCCCGTTCCACAAACTCGCGGAACCCTGGAACTGAAGGATGTTTCTTTTGGATACAGTGAAAAAGACGGCTACATCCTGAAAAATGTCAACCTGACCATCCATCCGGAAGAAAAGGTGGCTCTGGTGGGTTACAACGGCGCAGGAAAGACAACCCTGATAAAATTGATCATGCGCCTGTATGATCCCAATGAAGGGCAGATCCTTTACAATGGCGTAGATATTCGCGAATATGACGTGAATGGATACAGGGACCATATCGGAACCATATTTCAGGACTTTAAGATATTCGCCGCAACTGTGGGAGAAAACGTTGTGCTGGATGAAGACGAAGCTTCCATTGAAAAGAAATATAAACCTGAAGTGCTTCAAGCGCTTGATTACAGCGGGTTTACCTCCAGGCTGGAAAAGCTGCCCCAGGGGCTGGCCACTGAACTGACCACCGAATTTGAGAAGGACGGCATTGATTTATCGGGCGGCGAAAGCCAGAAGCTCGCCATCGCCCGTGCGTTCTACAAGGATGCCCGTATCGTCATACTCGATGAACCCTCCAGTGCCCTCGACCCCATTGCAGAGTACCAACTGAACAAAACCATGCTGCAGGCAGCCGAAGGGAAGTCGGTCGTGTTTATCTCCCACCGGCTTTCCACAACTCGTCATGCCAACCGAATTTACATGATGGAGCATGGCCGGAAAATACGTATAAAACAGCAGTTTCCGGAGGTACTATATCAGAGATTAAAGTTATAAAAGGAGCACTGAATAAAGAAGGGAAACCTGTTGAACTAACGAAGGGCATGAACATTTTTCATATCTTTGACGATGTTCAGAAATCAAAATCCCTTCAGGTGGATGTTATCAGCGGTGCTACATTGACCTCGAAAGTGCATCTGAAAGCATTGGAAGATGCTCTTAAGCAAGCCCAGTCCAAATAGACGAAACATGGGGACGGTTCTTCTGTTTCACTTTTTAAGTGAAACAGAAGAACCGTCCCCATGTTTCATTGGTAGATGATCATCCACAAACAAAACAAAGGGATAAGCGTTATTATAATGCTTCTGAATGAACATGGGGCTTTTTTTGCGGTATAGCTTTTCGGCCAGTCTGTCGGCGATGGGGATTAACATCTGCTCGTGAGCGCAAACCAGAGGGGATACGACTTCAGGAAAACCTGTGGTTTGTTTGTTTAAACAGCTGCAATGATGGTTGCAGCGATATTTTAAAGCACAGTCTACGCATTCATCTTTCCTGTTTCTTACCCTTTCATAAAGCTTATCCCGCTTGACAGTATCCAGACCCGACCATACATCACCTATTTTATACTGGGGATCATCCACAAATTGAATACAGGGATATAGGGAACCATCGCTGCTGACGGAGATTTGTTGCTTTCCCAGCTCACATTGCTCGCTGCAATAGGCATCGCCATGGATATGTGTTTTAATTTTTTCATCAAAGGGGCTGAAGTAAAACTTGTTTTCCTGCAGGGTCCAGTCATAATACAGCTCCGCAAGAAGCTGGTATTGCCGGCGAAGTTTGAAAAAGTCATTTTCAGACCATGGGGCCATGTAATTCAGTGTTGTGATAATGTAACGAAACTTCTTCCGAGCCAGATATTCGACAGAATCGGCAAAAAAATCTACCGTATCTGGGTTAAGGGTCAACATAACCGGAGTGTACGGGCTTGTTTCCAACAACAGATCGGCAATGTCGCTGAGTCTGTCAAAGGTTCCGTTCCCACTCCTGTCTTTGCGGTGCATGTCGTGGCTTTCATTGATTCCGTCATGGCTTAAGGTAATGAAAATCCCATGCTGCTGTGCGAACCGTAAAAAATCATGATCCACAAGCAGCCCATTGGTGGTTAGCTTAAATATGTAGCGGATGCCTTCGTGCTGATGCTTCCATTGGCAATAGGAAACCAGCTCGCAGATGAAATCCTTTTTCAGTGTGGGTTCTCCGCCGTAAAATAAAATACCGGTAAGAGGATCTTTTTTATCTGCCAGGTCTGCAACTTTTTTTGCAGTCCCCAGAGGCATGTTCGCCGGTGTTCCTTTATGCACGTAACAGTAATCACAGGCAATATTGCATTCATTTGTCAGATGCAGCGTATAATGCATGCCAGCTACCCCTTAAATCACACCTTGCGTCTTCAGCCACTCGAGGAAGCTGGTGATTTGGTCTTTCAAATCTTCTTCACTGTATGATTCATGGAAGATACCAACCTTTAGCCCATCCGAATCAGAAAAAAGAGTTTCAGATGGCATTTCCATTCTTATCAGGTTGTTTTCATTTTGCTTGTTCCATTCAAGATAATCGTCGGAGGTAAGGTATTCAAACCCTATATTCTTGTCAGCATCAAGCCCATCTAAAACGACCTTATAGGGAACCTGCTCCAGGGACGCTTCGCTGCTATCTCCTACCCAAGCATTTGCAGGAACGATCAAATCCGAAGCCTCTGTACTCTCCTTAAATTGAATGGAATGCTTATCAAATTCACTTTGAATGAGATAAATAGCTACCTGCTCTGTAAGGCTTTCAGGAGCAAGGGGTATTCCTGCGGTGCGGAAGTTATCAACGCAACCTGACATCATGGCTGCAAAAGCACCGGTGGTCAACAACCCGGCGGCAAAGCGGTTCTTCCACCGAGACGGCAGGGCTGCTGTCCGCAGGCCGATACTGTTGAATTCTTCGAATCGGGGGTAAGATGGAGTTTTATATTTTTTCACAATCATTTTTCTCATCAGAAAACTCCTTTCCTATATAGCGAACGTCCTGCTTCAATTATGCATCAAAATAACAGCCTCTACAAGTATGACATTTGTTTGACTCGAATGCGATTGCAGTTGTTCTGTTATAAAACGTGTCCATCGCAGTATATTATATAGAATGCCTTTTGGGGTTGATTGCGTGAAAAAAGAGGGTGTTTCCACGTTCAAGGTGGCTGCGGTTTACATCGGTACAATTGTGGGGGCAGGCTTTGCCACAGGCCAGGAAGTGCTTCAGTTCTTCAACCGGTTCGGCGTCTGGGGCCTGGGAGGGCTGGTGATCGCAACCATTCTTTTTATCGTGTTCGGGTATATCATTATGGACCTGGGCAACACATTACATGCCCGGTCCCATCTGGAAGTCATCCGTTATTCTGGAGGAAATATTCTGGGCCGGTTTATCGACATTGTGATCACGATTTTTTTGTTTGGGTCTTTGACTGCGATGATTGCAGGAACGGGGGCTCTTTTTGAACAGCAGCTGAAATTATCACCGATGCTGGGCAGCACTTTTATGGCAATCATCACCGTTCTAACTGTTCTTACCGGGATTGATGGTGTGATAAATTCAATCAGCTGTGTGGTGCCCTTTCTGTTGACAGCAGTATTGGGAATCAGCGCATATTCGGTGATCAATCATCCCCTGAACCTGGAGGTTACACCCATGATTCAGGGGCACAGCGGGATTATTCATCACTGGCTCGCGGCGGCGGTTTTATATGTTTCCTATAACACGGTTGTTTCGGTAGCCGTTCTGGGGCCCCTGGGAATGAATGCACGAAATAGAAAGGCTATTTGGAAGGGCGCACTGCTGGGAGGGCTGGGACTGGGAGCCGGAGCCATCATGATCTATATATCTCTTGCCAGCCACGGCGCACAGATAGAAAACCTGGAAGTGCCAATGATTTTTATTGCAGGAGAGATTTCACCGATTGTTCAAATATTATATGCCATCGTTTTAATTGCGGAGATATATACAACGGCAGTCGGAGCGCTTTTTGGCTTTTCCTCCAGAATGA
>JAAYJG010000215.1 GCA_012523055.1 Ruminiclostridium sp.
AAAAATGGTGGGGGATATAGGAATTGAACCTACGACTTCTACTATGTGAAAGTAGCACTCTGACCGCTGAGTTAATCCCCCATCAAAATAATTATAGCTCATTTTTATAAAATTTCAATCAAAATCTGAATATATTTCTTGCCGGTGAAAGCTTTTCTGTTAAATCTTTCCCTGCTGTGATATGATGAACAGGAAGTTTTGTGTTTTACAGGAGAATTCTTATGGATAATCACGCCCTGCTGGCTTTTTTGTCCCTGGCAGAGAAATTGAAGTGTAACCTGCGGCATTCCTGGACCTCTTCCGGGCGTCAGGAAAGTGTTGCCGAGCACAGCTGGCGTTTATGCCTGTTCTCATGGCTTGTTAACAGCGATTTCCCGGAGCTTGACATGAACAAGGTGTTTCTGATGTGCTTATTCCATGATCTCGGTGAAGCCGTAACCGGCGACATTCCCTCCTTTTTAAAAACTTCACAGCATGAAACCGCTGAGACGGAAGCTATCGGAGGAGTTATTAAAATGCTTGCCACCCCTCTATCCGATGAACTGGCCAGCCTTTTTTCAGAGATGCAGGAACAGAAAACGAAGGAAGCAAGGCTTTTTAAAGCGTTAGACAAACTTGAAGCAGTACTTCAGCACAATGAAGCCCCTCTGGAAACCTGGATTCCCCTTGAATATGAACTGAACCTTACATATGCTGATGAGAATGTCCGTGAATTCCCGGTGCTTGAAAGCTTTAGGAAAGAACTGAAAGAGATGACACTGAAGCATATCTCGGGCAATCTAGAAAAAAAAGAATGACCTGTCAAACGATTCTATCAAGGGTATCGATTGTATATTCGGTAAAGGAAAACAGCAGCTTCTGCCCGTATTGTCCATCCTCGCGTATTTACTTTCCGTCCTGAACCTTAAATGAGACCTTCTGCGACCAGTGTAGCCAGACTTGTCTTTCGCATATCTGGCGATCAATTGTAACAAAAGGTTTCTCTTGGTAAAACTGCCATTTGGGACGCTGGGTCGAGGTGCAAGCAAAGCCAGACCATGTTGTATGAGTGAGTTTCACGGGTGAGTGCAAGTTTATGAAATACTCATTTTTACACAGGAACCTGTCCCCGATGTAAATAAACTACTTTATCACATGAATTAAACTGCGCGAATCGCATCAGACGCTGATCCATTTTCTTCTCAAAGCGCTTTCCGCCCTTAAACCCCTTTTCCTTCCAGAAGTTACGAATAGTCAGCGTTTTGTCCTTTCTATCGGTGACTGCTTCAATCCGGCCAATGAGCCGGTTTCCCATCAAAACGGGAAGCACATAATAACCATACTTTCTTTTATTCTGAGGTGTATAGATTTCCCAGGTATAGTCAAAACCAAATATCTGCCGGATAATGTTTCTATCCCACATGAAATTATCCAGGGGAGCAATCAACTCAATTCGCTCTTTAAAATCACTTTCAGTTAAAACTTTCTCCAGAAGAGGTTCATCTTCAGCAAGACAATACAACGGTGTATTGATTCCTTCCACACTCAGCTCATGTATTTTTTTCTCTTGCAGCAATTCCTGAAAGCATTTGTTGCGGGTTTCGGCCTTCAGGCCACCAATCCCAAGCCAGGCATCGGAAGGTTTATTCCATAGGGCACCCACCGAACCGATTCTTCGGTGTATCCGCCATTTTGTGAACTCATCCTCGGTTTTGTTTGGGTCTTCAGCTTCAAGAACCTCCGCGCTGATATGGTTCTCCGGTAGTGCATAATGCTTGATTGTGCCTTCCTTATGATGGACAATCAGCTCTCCCCGGAAGTACAGCGTTTCAAGAACAGCCCTTGAAAGGGTTGTGGGGCTCCAGTACCAATCCACTGTTTCATTAAGCTGCACATCCCGTGAGCAGGCATAGCCTTTCTGTCGAATAATGTTTTTAACCTCTTCGGAAACAGAATCCACCTTTTCCCGGTTTCTACCCTCGTTTCTGTGGTATTGACGAGTGCGGGAAAAATACTTCCAGTCTTCTACACAAAAGATCGCAAGGTTTTTATCGAAATAATCGACCAGTTTTCTGTCCTCATATAAAAGCTGATACAGCATCTCCTTCGTGAAACCCCTGACCCTGGATTGTATCGTCAGCTCGGCGTTTTTCCCGCAAACATCGATAGGATCGAATTGAATACATCCTGCCTGGCGGATAAAATCACACACGCCCTGCTTGCCGATGAATTTATACTCACCCATAAGCCCATGCTTCAGTAGGAAAATATTTCTGGCTTGTTCATTTGTTAATGTATATGGCTTCATAGGCTGTTACCACTCTTCCATTTCTTTCTGACCCACTTTATTAGGTTTTCTCGTCTTTCTTTCATTCTTTTTTCATGGCAACACTTGCTTCCACAGGTTTGTATAATCCGATTATAGCAGAAAAATATGACAACTGTCTTGTACTTACCGGAAGAAATAATTATCCTATACGCTAAATAGGTATGGCAGACAAACACTCTTTGCAATTAAGAATGCTTTCCAAACACTTCCGAACATTATATACTTATGGTTGCAGAAGCAATTTCGACAGCTGCTTTATTTACACAGGAACCTGTCCCTAGTGTAACTAGTTTAAATGCAGAAAGGATGGTTTTCATGAAAACGAAGAAAATCGGTATCATCGGATGTGGAGATATCAGCGGAATTTACTTGTCAAACCTGATAAAGGTGTTTCGAAACACCCAGGTTGTAGCCTGTGCCAGCAGAACCTATGAAAATGCTGCGGCAAAGGCGCGAGAATTCGGTATTAAGGCCTGCTCCACGGAAGAGTTGCTGCAAAACCCCGAAATAGACATTGTGTTAAACCTCACCACACCTAATGCGCATTATTCCGTCAGCGATGCCATCCTATCCGCTGGAAAACACCTTTATACCGAAAAACCGCTTGCTGTTACCCGCGAAGAAGGAAAGGCCCTTTTGCGCAAGGCACAGGAAAAAAAGCTGAAGATCGGTTCTGCACCGGATACAGTTCTTGGGGGCGGGATTCAAACCTGCCGCAAGCTGATTGATGATGGATGGATAGGAAAGCCCATCGCCGCGACTGCTTTTATGATGAGCCATGGCACCGAAAGCTGGCATCCCAACCCGGAATTCTACTACCAAATCGGCGGCGGTCCGATGTTTGATATGGGTCCATATTACCTGACAGCCCTTGTGAATTTGATCGGTCCGGTTAAAAAGGTATCCGCTTTTACCAGCACACCATTCCCACAGCGTATGATCACCACTGAAAAAAAATATGGCAAGATCATTGATGTGGAGGTTCCCACCCATGTGGCTGGATTGCTTGAATTCTACAACGGCGCGGTAGGCACCCTTGTCACCAGCTTTGACGTATGGGCAGCACAGGTGCCGCGAATAGAAATCTATGGCACCGAAGGAACACTCTCTGTTCCCGATCCAAACACTTTTGGCGGGCCTGTTTGCTTAAGGCGTGAGAATCACTCTGCTTTCAGTGAAATCCCTCTTTGCCATCCTTATCATGAGAACAGCAGGGGGCTTGGTGTTGCCGATATGGCAAGCGCCCTGGAATCAAACACAATAAACAGGGTTAACGGAGAGCTTTCCTACCATGTATTGGATATCATGCACGGTTTCCACGATTCCGCAAATACAGGCAAACATATTTTCCTGGAAAGCACCTGCCGCAAACCTGAACCAATGACCGGCAAACTTCTGTAGTCGTTCACGCTAAGGTGGTTTTGGAAACTACAAGCGATGCGGGAGTTCACCCAATACAAAAACGGGAAGGGGCTTGTACGATAACCCTTTCCCGTTTTATTTGAAAAACAAAAATGTTGCCGAACTCCATCAGCAGTCTTCCGTTGAGTGGATGAGCGAGATAACACACGCGCGTCCCACCGTCCGGATTCGCTAAACCTTCTGTTATGCTGATGGTTAATTTCGTTCCAGTTACCTGGCCAGCCAACCCCCGTCCACAGCGATGGTATAACCATTCACATAATCGGAGGCAGACGATGCCAGGAAAACAGCCGGTCCCTGAACATCTGCCGGGGTTCCCCAGCGTCCTGCCGGAATACGCGCGAGGATATCGGATGACCTTTGTTCATCGGCCCGCAGGGCAGCGGTGTTATTCGTGGCCATATAGCCCGGTGCAATAGCGTTGATGTTGATATTGTGTTTCGCCCATTCGTTGGCCATGGCGCGGGTAATCCCCATTACACCGCTTTTACTGGCTGTATAGGAAGGCACACGGATGCCGCCCTGGAACGAAAGCATGGAAGCGATATTGATGATTTTTCCGCCTGAGCCCTGGCTGATGAACTGCTTTGCGGCAGCCTGGCTGAAGAAAAATACTGTTTTCAGGTTGATATTAAGCACATCATCCCAATCTTTTTCAGAGAAGTCGATAGCGTCTGTACGGCGGATAATCCCGGCGTTATTCACCAGAATATCCAGCCTTCCAAAAGTGTCCACCGCTTTTTGGATGATTCCTGCAACAGGCTCGGTAGACAATAGATTTGCGACTATACCCACGAACCTTCCGCCTTTTGATTCAATATACTGCTTTGTATCGGGCATTTCCACATAATCAACGCCCACAATATCGGCCCCCGCCTCAGAAAGCGCCAGTGCTATACCCTGACCCAGCCCTGTACTGGCACCGGTAACAATGGCGACCTTGCCGTTCAGCTTAAAACTATCCAGAATCATGATTCTTTCCTCCCATCTGCATTTGGGTGTTTGTTTCCCTTTGCTTGTTGGTTATTTCAAGGTATCCATCGAAACATTGTCCATATCGTCAAATGTCTGGTTTTCACCGGCCATACCCCAAATAAAGGTGTAACTGCTGGTACCCACACCAGAATGGATGGACCAGCTGGGCGATATGACGGCCTGTTCGTTTTTAACCACGATGTGCCGCGTTTCTTCCGGCTCGCCCATTAAGTGAAGCACCCTTGTATCCTCTTCCATATTGAAATAAAGGTAAACCTCCATCCTGCGCTCATGAGTGTGGGTAGGCATGGTGTTCCACATATTGCAGGGTTCAAGAATCGTCAGACCCATTACCAGCTGACAGCTTTTACATACATTTGGATGCACGTATTGATAGATTGTGCGTTCATTGGACTTTTCCGGTGAACCCAAATGATTCGGTCTGGCTTTACTGATTTCAATTTTCACAGTGGGCCAGGTCGCATGTGCCGGAGCACTGTTGATGTAGAATTTCGCCGGGTTGTCGGCGTTTTCGCTTTCAAACAATACTTCTTTTGTTCCCATCCCGACATACAGACCGTCCCGAGCATCAAGGGTATACACCTGGCCATCAAGTGTTACAGTACCCTTACCGCCGATATTGATAATTCCCATTTCTCGTCGGGCCAGGAAAAAGTCTGCCCCGATTTCCTTACCTGCTTCGAGCGTCAGTGGTTTATCGATCGGACAGGCTCCACCTGCGATCATTCTGTCCACATGGCTATAAACCAGCTTGATTTCACCGGGAATAAAAACCTGAGGAATTAAGTATTCTTCCCTGAGCCTTTGTGTTGTGTAATGCTTGGCATCCTGAGGATGTGTGCTGTTGCGGATTTCCATAAAATCTACCTCCATTTTATACTTTATTTAATGGGACTGTTGTAAACAACAACCTTCATTATTCCTGATGAGCTGGCTGAAAATTATGTTGATTCACGGATAAATATTTGATGGTTGACGATCGTTTTCATGCTTCCCAAACCTTCTGTTATGAGCAGCAATAAATGATCAACCGCCAAAGTACCGATTTTCCTGAAGGGGGTGCGCACCGTTGTCAGGGATGGTTTAAAATATTGTGCAATATCCAGATCATCCATTCCTACAACCGCAATATCCTCGGGCACCTTCAGGCCAAGACGGTGTGCTTCATTGATAAATTGCATGGCATAGGAATCACAAATTCCAAAAAATGCATCCGGCAATGGATTCATCTTCAGGATTGCGTGAATGGCGTTCTCGGCGGATTCCCCTTTATTTAACAGGTGCAGATACTTTTTATCGATGGTTAAGGCTTTCTGGTTGAATGCATCATAATAGCCATTCAGTTTGTCTTTGTCGATGCGTCGCAACTCGGGATACCCCAGAGCGGCAATTTTTCTGTGCCCCTTTTCCAGCAGAAACTGCACTATTTCACAGGCAGCATTTCTGACATCTACCGCTATATAGCTTTCTTCCGGTTCTTCCATCACGCGGTTGATGAACAGGTGAGGAATCTTTTTCTGCCTGAGAAGAACCCCTTCCTTCACTTCATCCTCAAGATCTTTTCCAATGATCAGGATTCCCTTTGTAGTGCTGTTTTCATTCCACTTTTCATAGTCTCTTGTGATCTGATCTCCTGAACGGATCACAAGCTGAACCTTCACATTTCTTTCTTCGGCACGTCCTGTGATACCTTGTATCACTTCGGTGAAACCCTTAAAACGCTCAAATTCCTTTGAAACACTGATCTCCAGCACGATGTCCTTCAGCACCAGGCTATCCGTTTCACACCCCAGCTCATGCATGGCTTCTAAAATGGCTTTCCTGGCATCAGGCCTGACATTGTCGCCTCTGAGAAAACGGAACAATGTGCTGCGGGATACCCCGGATTTGCGAATGATTTCTTCTGTCTTTGGCATGAGCCGTCCCCCTGTGAATCACTTTTGTGATACTTTTGTTTCACTTTTATGATACCATTTATTCACTAATAAAGCAACGACGAAATGAAAAAAAGGTGGCTTGGGTTTAACCCTGCCACCTTTTTTGTTCACTATTGTGTTTTTCTGCTGTATATCATTAAATTCCTAAAGCAGTGAAACCGGTCATACCAGTTGAATTTAGATGCCTGCTGCTTTATTTTTATCGATTGTATACCCTGACATTATTTTTTACAGGCAACGGGTGAATACCACCCCTGCCTGATCAACCTTCCCTGTGTGGGGGTGCTTCATTAAAAATGATATTGACAGCTTTCATGGGGGAAACGGTGGATATGGCATGCTTGTATACCAGCTGCTGTTTACCCTCGCTGTCGAGAACGACGGTGAAGTTGTCAAAGCCCTTTACCAGTCCCCGAAGCTGGAAACCATTTGTCAGGTAAACGGTAACGGGAACATGCTCTTTCCTGACCTGATTCAGGAAAACATCCTGCAAATTAATATTACTTTTCATAATCTAGAGCCTCCTCGCCAAAATAAAATCAAAAAAGAAAAGGTAAAAAATTCTTTATCATATTTATTGTATATAATCTAGCCGCAGGTTTCAAGGTGTTCCCGAATTATTTTAGTATTATTTTCTATATTTCCAGCGCCGGCTTCAAGTCTGATAATGCCTTGAACAGCCTTGAACCATGTGATTTGTCGCTTGGCATAATGCCTTGTATCCCGCTTAAGGATATAAATGGCTTCCTCCAAAGTGATTTCACCTTCAAGATACCGTATCATCTCTTTGTATCCCAGGCCTTGCATCGCCGTGGAACCTGGTTGATACCCCATCTGAAGAAGGGCCTTCACTTCATCAATCAACCCGGCCTGAACCATTCTGTCCACCCGCTTATCGATACGGTTATATAATTCTTCCCGTTCCATATCGAGAAAGAATACCAAATACCGGTATGGCGCAGGAATCTGCCTGGATTCACTTTGGTGCTCGGTGATGGGCTTCCCTGTAAATTCATACACTTCAAGTGCCCGGATCACTCTTTTAATATTATTAAAATGAATCCGCTCAGCGCTTTCGGGGTCAACTGCTCTAAGCCTGTCATGAAGAGCCTTTGGCCCTTCAGTTTCCGCCAGTGCGTTCATTTTCCCACGAAATGCCTCATCACAGACCGTTTCACTGAAACGAATATTGTAAATCAGGCTGTTGATATATAAGCCAGTCCCCCCTGCAACTATGGGCAGTCTTTTCCGAGACAGAATGTCTTTGATGGATGCATCGGCCTTTTCTTTGTACAAGGCAACACTGAAGGGTTCGTCAGGTCTGGCCACATCCAGCATATGATGAGGGATGCCCTGCATTTCCTCCATGGTAGGTTTGGCAGTACCAATATTCATGAATTGATAAACCTGCATTGAATCAGCAGAGATGATCTCTCCATTTACCGTTTGGGCAAGAGCGATGGCCAGGTCGGTTTTTCCGGACGCTGTCGGACCGCAAATGACAACAACTTTATCCATTGAAAGTGAATCCTCCGACGGAATACTGTAATACAGGCGTTTTGCAGAAGTATTACACAATTCGCTTAAACCGTTTTTCCAGTTCTTTCTTTGTCATGCTGATAATCACCGGCCTTCCATGAACACAGGTATATGGGTTTTCCGTATTGGCCAGCTGCTCCACAAGCCCCCGGATCTCTATCACACTCATGTTCCGGTTCGCTTTGATTGCGCTCTTACAGGCCATCATATAAATAGTTTCCTCGGGGATTATTTCCGATACCGAAAGCGCTTCCGACGAAAGTTTTTCAAAGATCTCCAGAAAATCCTGCCCTGAAAAGCTGCTGTCCAGAGCATAGGGTATCGCACGAATCAGGATGGAGCGATTTCCAAAAACCTCGGCTTCAAATCCCAGCTTGGAAAGGTACTGTGAAAGCTCATGAAACCTGACCATTTCAAGTTCTGAAAGATTTACGGCCAGCGGGCTTAACAAACCTTGTCCAAAGGATTCCTGAAGAATAAACTGCTTTTTCAGCTTTTCATAACGAATCCGTTCATGAGCGGCATGTTGATCGATCAGCAGTATCTCTTCACCTTCCTCCATGAAAATGTATGACTCAAAGGCCTGCCCTATCACGCGCGCCCGAAGAAGCCTTTCCTTACCGCTGGCAGAGGGCGGTGTTTCCTGGTGGTGATCCATCGACAGCAAAGAACCTGCTTCAACTGGTTTAGCTGTCTGTTGTAAATTGGCGGGGTCAGCATATTTATCTGTTTGTTGGAACTGACCAGGCTCAGCAGGTGTATCTGTCTGATGAAACTGACCTGGTTCAGCAGGTTTGCTTTTTATATCCGGTGCGGTCTGAGTTTTTATTTCGTCATTGCCGTCATTTTGAAACACTTGGGTTTGCTGGCCGGTTACCAATGGGTGAAACAAGCTCCCTGAATACACACCCCGCGCTGATGAGGGAACTCCCGCTCCTGTAGTAGTTCCATCTCGGGTGGGTGCTCCTGTTCCAATATTGGTTTCAACTTTGGTTGGGAAACCTTCACGGACAGGTTGAACCGGCTCTTTCTCTTTCGTTCTCCCATCAGTTTGCATATTTCCTGCTAAGAATGGGGTGGCCACCTGATGAGCGGCTGCAGATGCTTTCTGCTGGGAAGGCTGCAGGTTCATGCCTGTGTTTGAACCGTAGCGTATAGATGGAGTATTCTCCATTGGGCGAAAGGAAACATTTTCGTTCAGTGCTTCAGAAACCGCATGGTATACTGCCCGGAAAACCTTCTGATCATCACTGAAACGAACCTCCAGCTTGGACGGGTGAACATTCACATCCACAAACCATGGGGAAAGGTTCAGCTTCAGTACGGCAAACGGAAACCTTTTCTGCATCAGTCTGGTTTTATATGCCTCTTCAAGTGCAGCGGTGATCACTCTATTATAAACAAAGCGTCCGTTGACCAGTATGGATTGAAAACTTCGGTTGCCCCTTGCAATTTCAGGTTTCCCTACAAAGCCTGAAACCTCCACTCCCTCACCGGAAGCATTGACCGGTACGACGGCATGGGCAATCTCCTTGCCATAAATACTGTAAATAGTGCTTAGTAGGTCGTGATTTCCGGGAGTATGCATCAGAGGCCTGCCCTGGCTGATCAGCTTGAACGAAACATCTGGCCTTGCCAGGGCGATACGAGTAAGAATATCCTGGATATATCCCGCCTCGGTTGTATCCTTCTTCAAAAATTTATATCGTGCGGGCGTATTATAGAAAAGCTCACGAACGGTAAAGGTGGTTCCCTTTGGGGTTCCGGCCGGTTCCACCAAAAGAACATTCCCTGCTTCAATGTTAACCCTGACACCATTGGGTGCCTGTTCGGTTTTTGTAACAACCTCCACCTTTGCAACCGACGCAATGCTGGCCAGGGCTTCGCCTCTGAACCCCATCGTGGAAAGCTGGTTCAGATCTTCAATTTTCCTGATTTTGCTGGTGGCATGCCGTTCAAAAGCCAGCTCAATGTCATCGTTTTCCATGCCGTCTCCATTGTCGGTGATTCGGATGCTTTTAATACCCCCGTTGACAATGTCCACGGTGATCGCGGTCGCATTGGCGTCCAGCGAGTTCTCCACCATCTCCTTGACGATGGATGCGGGCCGTTCTATCACTTCACCCGCTGCGATTTGGTTGGCGGTATTTTCATCGAGTATGACGATTTTTCCCATGGCTCTCCTAATTGGTAAGGGGACACACCGCTGCTTGGCGGGTCGAGATGTTTGCGGAATGTCCCCCAACTTAGCTTCGGCTTCATTTCTTCAGTCTTGGGTTTACTTAACTTTAACATAACACAGGGGGACACGCCGCTGCTTCGCGGGTCATGTTGACTGTGCGGAATGTCCCCTGTGTTTACTTTACTTCAGCTTCTGTTGCAGGGCGAACAGCCTGTTCAATGCGTCCAGCGGGGTTAATGCGGTGGCATCGACCGAACGCAGTTCGTCGATCACTTCCCGCTCACTTTTTGACAATGCCCCGGCAGAAAGTATATCCAGCTGCCCATCAAAGGGTTTGCTGAACTTTTTCCTGGACCTGCCCGATTTATTGATGTCTGCCGCGTCCAGTTCCTCTAAAATGCCTCGCGCCTTGTCGATCACAAGCTGCGGCACCCCCGCCAGCCTGGCCACCTCGATGCCATAGCTGCGGTCGGCTCCGCCGGGTTTAATTTTCCTGAGGAAGATGATGTCTTCACCTTTTTTCCTAACATCGATGCAACAATTCTTAATCCCGCCCAGCTTATCCTCCAGCTCGGTCAGTTCATGGTAGTGCGTGGCAAACAGGGTTCTGCAGCCAAGCCTCCCCTTATCGTTGATATACTCAATCACCGCCCATGCAATGGACAAACCATCATAGGTACTTGTCCCGCGGCCAATCTC
>JAAYJG010000216.1 GCA_012523055.1 Ruminiclostridium sp.
CTTCTGAGGTTTTTCCCTTTGTAACGGATTCAAGATATTTACCGAGCATGATCAGTGTAATGATCACCCCGGCGGACTCAAAATACAGTTCATGCGCATATTCATGATTTCCGTTGATGATCTGAATAATGGCGTATATCCCATAAATGAAAGCCGCGCCGGTTCCGATTGCTATCAGCGAGTCCATATTGGGTTCGCGGCGGATAAGCCTTGAAAAACCAACGGTGTAGAATTTATAGCCCGCAATCATCACCGGGGTTACGAGGATAAACTGCACAAGAGCGAAGTTCAACGGATGCACCTCAGGCATGATGAACTGTGGTATCGGAAAATGCAGCATATGGCCCATAGAGATGTAGAACAATGGTAGCGTGAATATGGCTGCAATCAGAAACCCTTTCCACAGGGTCTTGATTTCCTTCTCATGTCTTTGCTTTTCAATGTCTGCCTGCTCTCCGGTTTCAATTTCCAGGGCTGTGTATCCGGCCTTCGCAATAGCTTGTTTTATTTCAGAAATTCTGGTTTTGTCCGGATCATAAACCACCTTCGCTTTTTCACTGGCGAAGTTTACGCTGGCCTCCAGCACTCCCAGCTTCTTAACAGCCTTTTCAACCGCATTCGCACAGGATGCGCATGTTATTCCGGAAATGGGGATATAAACCTCGCGTGTTTTCTTCTCTCCCGACGGCAGCACATCATAACCTGCTTTGCGTATTGCAGCAATGATGTCTGAAAGCTCGACCTTATCTTCATCAAACTCAACAATCAGCTTTTCAGTCGCAATATTCACATTGGCAGATCTTACGCCTTCCACTTTTCCAGCATATCGTTCAACTGCTTTCGCACAGGATGCACAGGTCATCCCGGTTACAGCAAGTATTTCTTTCTTCATGATTCAGCCCTCCCTTCTGTCAGTTTCTGCTGCTTTTATTTTTTAATGCAGTGGTAAACGGCGTTCCATAATAATCTTCCATTCTGATGCACAGCTGCATTCAACCACTCATCATTTCATCACTTGGCATACTTGTCGATCAGCTCTATGATTTCATCAACCTTTTCGTCTCCGTGCCCCTCTGTAAAGGCTTGCTTCACACAACGCTTGATGTGCTGATCAATAATCTTCAGGTTTGCTTTTTTCAATAACGCCTGAACCGAAAGAATCTGCTTGGATACATCCACACAGTACCTGTCTTCCTCCAGCATCCTGATGATCCCCTCAATTTGCCCCTTTGACGTTTTTAAAAGATTCATGACCTTCTTTCTGTCCGCATTTTCCAAGGTTACTCCTCCCCTGTATAACATTTTCTATAACTAATTCCCTCAAGTCATTACCCCTCCCCCCATGGGGTAGGGTATATATTGATATTATATCTGAAATCCCATTCTGTCAAGGTGAAACTTATTGTCGTTGAAAGGTTACCTGTCTGTTTGTTCAAATAATATAGATTGGGGTGACTAAGAAAGTTTTTGTTCGTTTTACTGAGATATCTCACAAAACATTTTTAGATTTTTCTGTTGACAGTTCAAGCTGGTGGGAGTAAAATAAAAATGTCACTTGAATTGTTGTTCATATGTTCATATGTGAAACGAACACTTCACAGTGGCTTGGAAATACAGAATGAAATGCTTATGTGTAACCTGGAAGAGAAGTTGCTAAAAAGAGACCTGGAAATATGAGCAGAGTCGAAATGCTTATCTGTAACTTGGAAGCGTTGTTGCTAAAAGGTAACCTGGAAATACGAGCAGAGTTGAAATGCTTATGTGTAACTTGGAAGCGTTGTTGCTAAAAGGTAACCTGGAAATACGAGCAGAGTTGAAATGCTTATGTGTAACTGGGAAAAGAAGTTGCTAAAAAGAGACCTGGAAATATGGGCAAAGTTGAAATGCTTATGTAAAACTGTGAAGGGAGATCGCTAAAGGATGGTCTGGAAATACGAGCAAATTGAAAAATGTGATTGTGATGTCATTCACCAGGAAGTCGTGAACCAGGTTAGAAGCCAGATGCCGCAGGAAGAAAGCCTCTATGAGCTGGCCGAACTTTTCAAGGTTTTCGGGGATTCAACCCGGATAAAAATCCTTTGGGCTTTGGATGCATCTGAAATGTGTGTGTGCGATATTGCCGTTCTGTTGAATATGACACAATCGGCTATCTCCCATCAGCTCAGGGTTTTAAAGCAGGCAAAGCTGGTTCGCGGCAGGAAGGACGGGAAAATCGTTTACTATTCGCTGGACGATGAGCATGTGCGGCAAATATTCGATCAGGGGCTCATTCACATTGGCGAAAGCTGATGACCTGGCGAAGATGGTTGAAGTTGAAAAGTACAATAAATTCTTATACCTTGACACTTGAATGATTGTTCAAGTTTTCATGTAACTTATTCATCATCAAATAACCAAAGGAGTGAAAGAATATGACTAATAAATTTATTTTACAGGGGCTGGAGTGTTCAAATTGCGCAGCAAAAATGGAACGCGCCATCAAAAAGCTGGATGGCGTTACACAAGCAACTGTAAACTTTCTTACACAGAAACTTGTGATCGAAGCAGACGAAAATAAAATGTCGGAGATCATCCGGCAAGCTGAAAAAACCATTCAAAGCATAGAATCCCAGGTAAAATTGAAGAAAGCGTAGGGTTGCAGTTATGAAAAGCTTTGGCAGAATAACACCGGCGCTGTTCACCATAGCATTTATCGATGAAATTGAAGAAAGCGTAGGGCTACAGTTATGAAAAGACGTCTTTGGCAGATCATTGCAGGTGCGGTATTGTTCGCTGCAGCGTTTATCGTCCCTGAAGAAAACGAAGGTGTACGGCTTGCCATTTTTATCACAAGCTTTGTTGTCACCGGCGGCGATTTGGTATTACAAGCCCTCAAGAATATATTGAAGGGTCAGGTTTTTGATGAAAATTTTCTGATGAGCATTGCTTCCATCGGCGCGTTTCTCATCGGAGAACACCCGGAGGGCGTGGCTGTAATGCTGTTCTACCAAACCGGTGAGCTGTTCCAAAGCTATGCGGTAGATAAATCAAGGCGGTCCATAACGGATCTGATGGACATCCGCCCGGATTATGCCAATGTGAGACGCGGTGAGGAAGTTCTCCGGGTTGATCCCGATGAAGTGAAGGTTGGTGAACTGATCATCGTGAAAGCAGGTGAAAGGGTTCCGTTGGACGGAAAGGTTCTTGAAGGAACCTCCCTGTTGGATACGTCCGCATTAACAGGAGAATCCGTTCCCCGTGAGGTTGAAGCCGGGAATGACATTTTAAGCGGATGTGTAAATATGAATGGTGTTTTGGTTGTGGAGGTTATACGGGAATTTGGAGAATCCACCGTAAACCGGATTTTGGATCTTGTTGAAAACGCCTCCGGCAGGAAGTCCAGATCCGAGCAGTTTATTACAAGGTTCGCGCGGTATTATACCCCGATTGTTGTCGGTGTTGCCGCGGCCCTTGCCGTGATACCGCCTCTTATAGCTCCGGGAGCAACCTTCCGTGACTGGATATACCGAGGGTTATCATTCCTAGTGGTTTCCTGCCCCTGTGCCCTGGTTATTTCGATACCGCTAAGCTTTTTTGGCGGAATTGGCGGAGCCTCCCGAAAAGGGATCCTGGTCAAAGGCGGCAATTACCTTGAAGCATTGGCGCAAACCGATATCATGGTCTTTGACAAGACCGGAACCCTGACAAAAGGTGTGTTCAATGTGCAGGAGATCCATCCCGAACCGGGTTTCTCGGAGGATATGCTGCTGGAACTGGCTGTTCTGGCTGAAAGCTATTCGAATCATCCCATTTCGGCATCACTGAAGCGAGCTTATGGAAAGGCTCCGGATGATAAACGGATTACCGACATGGAAGAAATATCAGGCCATGGCGTTCATGCAACCGTGGATGGGAAAAGGGTTCTGGCTGGCAACTCCAAACTGGTGAGCAGGTTCTCCATCGACATTCCCTCCGGACAACCGGCTGGTACAGTTGTCCATGTGGCTGTCGAAAACCTTTATGCAGGCCATATTGTCATTGCGGATGAGATCAAGGATGATTCCGCACAAGCCATTCGGGAACTGAAGGCCGCGGGCATCAGGCAAGTCGTGATGCTAACCGGTGACAACCAGGCTGCAGGTGAAAAGGTAGCCGCAGAGCTTGGCTTCGACAAAGTTTACACAGGGCTTTTACCGACAGATAAGGTCAGTAAGCTGGAAGAATTGCTTGCACAAAAGCCTTCAGAGCGCAAGCTTGCTTTTGTAGGTGATGGAATCAACGATGCCCCTGTTCTCGCCCGTGCCGATATTGGCATTGCAATGGGTGGCCTGGGATCAGATGCTGCGATAGAAGCGTCGGATATCGTCATTATGAACGATGAGCCGTCTAAAATCGTAACGGCTATCAGGATATCTAAAAAAACGCTGAAAACAGCCACACAGAATATTGTCTTCGCAATAGGTGTAAAGGGGTTGGTGCTTGTACTCAGCGCATTTCGGATCACTTCCATGTGGGCGGCCATATTTGCCGACGTGGGTGTATCCTTCCTGGCCATCTTAAACTCCTTCCGGGGATTGAACGTGAAAAACCTGTGAAAACGAAACATGGGGACGAAACATGGGGACGGTTCTTTTGTTTCATTTGGAATGAAACAAAAGAACCGTCCCCATGTTTCGCGTCCCCTTGTTTTGCTTTTCACATAAACTGTACACCCTGGCAGTCCTCCAGGGTAAAATCTTCTCCCTTATGGCCTGTAATCCGCACATGACCAAAGGATACATTTTTTACGAATCTGCAGAATATTCCCTGGCCCTGCATAGGCTGAAGGTCATCCATCATTGCTGGAACATCCGGCTTTGCATCTCTGGCCATATGAATAGAAACATTCTGCAGTTCGATATCTTCAATCGGCATTTCGGGAAGACCATAAAAGAAGCCCGCAGACGCGCCTGCTTCCCTGGCGGTTACATTGGACAGATGAATTCTTCGAATGGCCGGGGTTCCCGCATTCACCGGCTGAGGCTTCTTGCTTTTCACTCTTTCGTCCTTGCCGCCCTTCCCGCAAAAATAGTACAAATTCATCACCAATGGGCACATCACCTTTTTCATGATGATATTGTTCACACAGATATCTTCCACTACTCCTCCCCGACCGCGCCTGGATTTTATGCGAATCCCCCTGTCGGTGCCCTCGAAAACACAGTTTGAGATAACCACATTCCTGACGCTGACGCTCATTTCGCTGCCGATTACAACACCGCCATGGCCATGAACCATCGTACAGTTTGTGATGGTGATATTTTCACAGGGAACCCTGTATTTGCCGGTTTCCACACCGGATTTCAGCGTCAGGCAATCATCCCCTACATCCACATGGCAGTTTGAGATGTGAACATTGCTGCAGGAATCGGGATTAATGCCGTCGGTGTTCGGTGAATCCGTCGGGTTTTTAATCGTAATGCCGTTAATGGTTACATTGTTGCAGCGAACCGGATTGACGGTCCATGCGGGTGAGTTGATGATTTCCACCCCATCAATCAAAACCTTCTCGCTGTCTTCGAAGCAGATGAAACGAGGCCTGGGATATTGCAGGGTTCGCTCCCGATGACCCTTCCACCAGGGTGTACCCTGGCCGTCCAGCAAACCATGACCGGTTACCGAAACATTTCGAACACCCTTGCCATAAATCAGCGGAGAGTAGACTTCACTTTCCTCTCCCTCCCACCGTGACTGGACGGTAGGATAATCCTTCAGCTCCTGACTGAACAGCAAAACGGCCCCGGCATCCAGGTGGAGGTTTGTGTTTGTGATCAGGTGAATGGGCCCGGTCAAAAATCTCCCTGCTGGAACATAAACTGTTCCTCCCCCCGCTTCCCGGCACTTTTCAATTGCGGTACGGAAAGCTTCGGTGCAAAGCGTTTCTCCGCTAGGAATCGCTCCGTAATCTGTTATATTAAAAATAGTTGAATACGGCATAAACAATTCTCCTTATATCATAGTATTTCCCGGCCTGCTACCCTTACGGGCTGGAACACCCCCTGTTTCACATCATCAAGAAATACAAAACAGGTTTAGATGTGGAATAAAACCATACACTCTGTTTCCAATAACTCAGGGATGCAAATAGGTTTAAATGTGTTATATCACATTCTCAGCGTCTCACTCTTCCATCTCGGCACAGGCCTGAATGAACGCACCGATGCCCTTCAGATCATTCACAATGCGCGGTTCACTGATATAGTATTCAAAAGATCCGTCACGATAAGGATTGTTCCCCAACCCGGCAACCTGGCAGGTATCCAGCAGGTTCAGCAGCCCCTCCTTATCTTCCTGTACCAGCCGCGAGACAAGCCCCTGATACCCTTTTTCACAAATATAACTATAGCCATCGTCCAAAACCTTCATGCGAATTGCTTTTGCTATAGCATATACAAACATGGACGAACAGGAAGCCTCCAGATAATTCCCCTCTCTGCTGCCCTGATCCAACACCTGCCACCATAATCCGGTTTCCTCATCCTGTACTTTTGCGAGCGCATCTGCCATGTTCCTGAAAGCCGTGATGATCTCCCCGCGTTCTGGGTGCTGCTGCGGGAAGTTTTCCAGCACATCCACAATCGCCATGGCATACCAGCCCATGGCCCTTCCCCAGAAGTTTGGCGAACAGCCGGTTTTATCATCCGCCCACTTCATCCCCCGGCTTTCATCATATCCGTGGTACAAAAGCCCGGTGTTGAGATCCCTTGCTTTTTCATTCATCAGCAGAATCTGGCGAGCAACATCATCAAATATATCCGGTTCGTTGAAAACCTTGGCATACTCACAATAAAACGGGCAGCCCATGTAGAGGCCATCCAGCCACATTTGGTGCGGATAGATGAACTTGTGCCAAAAGCCTCCCTCCTTGATTCTGGGATGCCGGCGAAGTTGTTCGCGCAGAAGGCTTGCGGCAAGTGCATATCTTTCCTGATGGGTCTTTTTGTACAGCATCAGGATAACCTTGCCGTTGTTCACATGGTCGATGTTGTATTCATGGGGCTGGTAATGGCCGATATAGCCCTTCGAGTCCACATAGATGTCCATATTGTCCCGGATATACCGATAGTACCTGTCATCACCGGTTTTATTCCATATCATCTCCATCCCTTTGAAAACAACGCCATAATCATAGGACCACCGCACCGGTAAAAGCGGATCCCGCTTCATGACGGAGTCGGACATTCTGATCCCGTAATTGTTTTTGAACTTTTTCATGCGATCACCTCTTTATTTGATATGATTAAACACTTCAGGCTTCGAAGAAACAGTAACCAATCCACTTGAAAAACTGTGCTTCATGTAATGAAATTTCCAGGTGGATCGTTCAGGGAAGGTTATCATCAATTCCGCATGGAACGAAATTCCCAAATAGATCGCCCAGGGAAGGTTATCATTAATTCTCACTTGATGATTTGCCTTCGCGGGCCATGCTGTTGCAGCGCCCGGGGAGCAGTTTTCCTCACTTTTCAACCCTGAACCAGTCAAAATCTGCATGACCCAAGCTGTTTGTTATTTGCGCATTTCTGGCAAAAATTCCAAGCCTGGCACCTACCCAGGCCCCTGGTACCGCTACAAAGGAGTGTTTCACTTCAATAAAGCATTCACCATCGAAGCTGTAGCTAAAGGTGCAAAAACCGCCTTCATGAACGGTTACCCTGAAAAATACCGTGTTATCCGATGCAAATCCCATTTCCCCACGGTTATCAGAGAACTTGTCTCTTGCAGATAAAGCCCCTTCGGCTTCACCCAAATCTTCCCGGGTTTCAATGCCTCGTTCCACTGCGCCTTGAAGAAATACAATCCGATTTCCTTTGGATGCCCTTTCAATCACTACTGCCGCATACTCATTGCCCAAAACAGCAAGGCCAGCCATGTCGCCGGTTTCCGCGGGATAGAACCGCAGCTTTGCGCAAGCGCTGAAAGCCGGCCCTTGAAACAGCTGTGTCAATATGTTCGGTGTGTGATACAGCAGTGGCTTTTCAACATTGCTCCAATTTCCGTTATACAACCGCAAGAACCCTTGCCTTTCCTTTAGTGAGAACCAGCATGGCTGAGGGTTGGCATTCCATTGCCACTGCATACCCAGGTGTTCACCCTCAAAACTGTCGGAGGTTTCAGGAACCTGAACCGGACAATGAACCTCTACGGGCTTTTTATAACGCTGTACTGGCTCACCGATACCATCCTCCTTCAGCTCCTCCCCGATAAGGGGCCAATCGTCAACCCAGCGCATGGGCTGCAGGTGCGTAATCCTGCCATAAGCATCCTTGTCCTGAAAATGGATGAACCAATGCCCGCCGGCTTCAGTGTCAACCCATCCCCCCTGATGTGGGCCGTTGATATCTGTTCCACCCTGATGCAGCACGATTTTGTCTTCATAAGGGCCATTGATATTTTTGGATCGCAGAACAGTCTGCCACCCAAACTTTACGCCCCCAGCCGGTGCAAAGATATAATAAAAACCGTTCCGCTTGTACATTTTAGGTCCTTCAATGGTTGGATGCTTCAATGTACCGTCAAAAATATTAACCCCTTCATCCAGAAGTGCCGTACCATCGGGTTTCATCGGAGACAGATGCAGAATGCTCTTAAACCCGATTCTGCTTTTGGCAAAGGCATTCACAAGCCAGGCCTTTCCATCATCATCCCAGAACGGACACGGATCAATCCAGCCCCTGGTTTGCTTCACATGGGTCAGCGGTTCCCAGCCCTTAAACGGATCAGAGGACGTGGTCAAGAAAATCCCCTCATCCGGTGTGGAAAAGAAAACCCGGAACCTGTTGTCATGGAACCGGATGCTTGGTGCCCAAACACCCTTGCCATATTCAGGCTGATTGTAGTTGGGGAAAGGAAGCCTTTGCACAGCATAGCTGATCACGCGCCAATTCACCAGATCCTTTGAATGCAGCACCGGCAGCCCGGGCATAAAGCTGAAGCTGGATGCGACCATGAAAAAGTCACCGCCCACCCGGATCACATCCGGGTCGGAATAATCGGCATATAATACAGGGTTCCGGTATGTTCCATCCTGAAGATCTGAAACCCAAACCCATTTTGAAGAGATGCTCTTATCCATATATCCTGACCTCAATCATCTGTACTGAGAGTTTTGAACAACAATGCTTTTCGAGTTTATATAGTGAATACATGTTTTAACTCCAATTTTAACTGCATCCGATCAAGGATTGTTCCGCGTTATCCCACAGAACATCCAAGGATAAGTTCTTCGATATATTTCTTGCTTTGTTCAACCCATTCTGGTCGTGTATCTTCCATCAAGATTTCAATACCAGGCTTCCAGCTGCACAGCGTTTTCATCAAAAACGGATAATCCAGCAGGCCTTTTCCAATGGGGACGCTTTTTTTATCAGCGTTTTCAAGAATAAAATCTTTCGCGTGAACTGCAATAATTCTATCACCGTACAGCTTGATAGCTTCTGAAATAACTTCCTGCTGACGACTGATATTCGCGGCATTCAATAAATTTGCCGGGTCGAACAATACCTGCAGGTTGTTTGATTGAACCCGGTCGATCACATGCTTCATGATCGCATTGTTGGAAACCGTATGAACGGTTACTCCCTCAAGGCACACGAAAACACCAAATTTTTCAGCCTCGTGCACCAGTTCCTTCACACTTTCAACCAGGATTTCAATTGCTTTCGGAGAACTGTTGTCCACATGATAGGATCCGTCGGTATTCAATGAACCTGTTTCGGTCGCAACAATGCCGCAGCCAAAATCTCTGACAAATCGTATATACTCTTTGAATTTTTCCAGGCTGGCCCTTCTGACCTGTAAATCGGGATGTACGGGATTGATGTAACACCCCAGCACCGATATGTGCACACCCTCCTGCCCGAAAGCTTCCCGAATTGTTTTGGCCAAACCCGGGTTCAATTTCCCTGCAGAAAAGTCAAAATCGGTAATGGCCTTCTGTAACGCCAGGTGAACGCAACTGCATCCTTTATCGGCAACTGCTTTGGCCAGTTGGCTTACACGCATCCTTCCAATGTCATGGGCTCGAATGCCAATCATCTGTTTATTCACCTTCTTTATATCCTGAAAACCTTTAGTTACTAAGATCATCATACCATATGAAACCTTTTTAGTTTGCTCATTTATTGTTTAAAATGCAGCGAAAATAATCATTTTTTGACTTCTGTTTTTGTCACAGAAACCGTTCCATTTTGTTTCTATGGAATGAGCCAATTAGAACCGTGTCAGTGACTAAAATCCTTGAATTTGGAAATACTCTTAACAGGTTTATGAAACTCGGTGATGTGAACAAGGAGGATTTTATGGAACTTATCCCTTTGGATTTGGAAGCCAGAAACAGCTTTGGAAAGCTGAATAAAATCAGGAACAGCGGATATATACCCGGAATAGTTTACGGCGAGGGTATGGAGCCTGAACCCGTCCAAATTAAAGAATCCGTATTTTGTGATAACATGAGGCATCATGGTATGAACACCATCTATGATGTTCATTTGAATGATCAGAGCATGCAGACGGTGATCCGTGACCTGCAGGTGGATCATCTGAAAAATGCCTACATGCATGTTGATCTGCAGCGCGTTTCAATGGATCATCAGCGGGAAGCTCACGTTCCCATCCGTATCGTCGGAAAGACGGGGCCGCAGTTCAAAGAAGGCATCATCAACCAGCAGCTGAGTTATATTGATGTAAGGGGATTTCCGGCAGATATTCCGGAGTATATCGAGCTGAACGTATCAGATATGAAGGTCGGTGAACCTATCACTGTTAACGATTTATTGGTACCGGATACTCTGCTTGTGGAAAACAATCCGGGAGAAGTCGTGGTTTCATTTTCTCCTGCTCGCTCAGTGGTTGAAGATTTGAACACTAAGGATGAGACCCCAGCCAATGCCGTACCCATCATTGGAAACGATGAACGGGAAACAAAGGCGACATGATAAATACGCTAACCATAAACCTTCTGTGCTGACAGAAAACATCTTTTTGCTAAAGGGAAAAAATGTGATGTGTCAAAAAGAACCGTCCCTGAAACAGAGAACCATCCCTCGTAAAACAAAAACCGCAGGTAATTGTTATACCTGCGGTTTTGATTAATAGCGTGTTTTAGTTACTTTTCGCAGCAGCCGTCGGGGTAGCATTCTCGGGCTGTGTAATGGGTATGCAGCAACTCGTGGGACTTATGGCTGCCCGGCTTTTCAAAATATTCACTATAGAGCTTGTTTACCATTTCATTTTTATGGGATTTACGGATGGCTAAAGCTTGGTCTTCGGCATAGATAGCCTTCGCTCTTTCGGCGCGAAGATCGATTTCATTACGGACACTGGCCGGTTGAATGGGCTGTCCGCCGCCGTTTACACAGCCGCCCGGGCAAGCCATGATTTCTATGAAATCCAGTTCAACTTCGCCGTTTTGAACCTGCTCCATCAGCTTTCTGGCATTGCCAAGGCCATGGGCCACTGCTGCGCGAATGGTTCTGAAGCCAGGGACATCCACTTCGGCCATCTTGATATCGTCCACACCGCGAACCACTTTATACTCAATGTTTTCGTTATCTTGTTCGGTTAAAATGTCGACAACGGTTCTTAAAGCTGCTTCCATAACACCGCCGGTTGCTCCGAAGATAACGGCTGCGCCGGTTGCTTCTCCCATCGGATCATCAAACTGTTCGTCAGGCAGGTTGTTAAAGTCAATACCAGCTTCCTTGATCATGCGGGCCGCTTCCCTGGTGGTAATGGATATATCTACATCCGGATAGCCTTCTGTGGAAAGCTCGGGGCGCTGAACCTCGTACTTTTTGGCAGAACACGGCATGATAGAAACCACAAACAGCTTCGCAGGGTCGATGCCTATCTTCTTGGCATAGTAAGACTTCAGTACGGCACCAAACATGTTCTGCGGGGACTTGCAGCTTGAAAGGTTGTCGAGCATGTCAGGGAAATTGTGCTCACAGAACTTGATCCAGCCAGGGCTGCAGGAGGTAATGAGCGGCAGCTTTCCGCCGTTTTGGATTCTTTGGATCAGCTCTGTGCCCTCTTCCATAATGGTCAGGTCGGCAGCGGTATCGGTATCAAAAACCTTACTGAAGCCTAAACGCTTCAGAGCAGCGACCATCTTGCCTGTGCAGCGGGTGCCTATTGGGTTTCCAAACTCTTCACCGATGGCAACACGAACAGCGGGGGCCGTTTGAACCACAACATGCAGATCCGGGTTTGCAATGGCTTCCCATACCTTATCGGTGTCATCCTTTTCACGCAGTGCGCCTACCGGACAAACGTTGATGCATTGACCGCAGTTTACACAGGGGGTATTTTTCAAAGGCATGTTGAATGGAGAAGCAACGATGGTATCAAAGCCTCTGTCATTGGTTTCGATGGCGGAAACGGTCTGTATGTTTTTGCACATGCTGACACAGCGGCGGCATAAAACACATTTGTTGGGATCCCGTACGATGGAGGTGGACAAATTGTCGATGGGGAAATGCTTCATGTCCCCTTCAAACCGGATATCCCCCACATTCAGATCCTTTGACAGCTTCTGCAGCTCACAGTTCTCACTGCGGACACAGGAAAGGCACTTCTTTTCGTGGTTGGAAAGCAGCAGTTCGAGCGTAACCCTTCTGGATTCACGAACCTTTGGGGAGTTGGTAACCACCTTCAGCCCCTCGGCTACGGGATATACGCAGGAGGCTTGCAGGCTTCTTGCACCCACATCCACAACACACATACGGCAAGCGCCGATTTCGTTGATATCTTTCAGAAAGCACAGCGTCGGGATCTTAATACCGGCAAGCTTTGCCGCGTCCAAAATGGTTGAGCCTACAGGCGCTTTTACTTCCCTTCCGTCTATTGTTAAGGTAACCATATCACTCATTATCTTCACTCCCTTCCTTTATGCCTTTTTGCTGATGGCACCAAATTTACAGGTTTCCATACAGGCACCGCACTTGATGCATTTGCTTTGATCGATAGTATATGGCTTTTTCAGCTCACCGGAAATGGCATTAACCGGGCACTTCCTTGCGCAAAGACCGCAGCCCTTGCATTTTGCTTCATCAATAACGTAACGCAGCAATGCCTTGCAAACCCCGGCCGGACATCTCTTGTCTTTGATATGGGCTTCATACTCGTCACGGAAATACCGCAAAGTGCTTAAAATGGGGTTTGGAGCTGTTTGGCCCAGACCGCAAAGGGCGGATTCCTTAATGTTTCTGGCAAGGATCTCCAGCTTTTCAATATCGCTTTCTTCACCCTGACCCTTGGTAATTCTGTCGAGAATCTCGTACATTCTCTTGGTTCCAATACGGCATGGCGGGCATTTACCACAGGATTCATCCACTGTAAACTCCAGGAAGAACTTCGCGATATCCACCATACAGTTATCTTCATCCATAACGATTAACCCGCCGGAGCCCATCATGGAACCCAGTGCGATGAGGTTATCGTAATCTATCGGGGTATCGATGTGGCTTGCAGGAATACATCCGCCGGACGGGCCGCCTGTTTGGGCTGCCTTAAACTTTTTGCCATTGGGGATGCCGCCGCCGATTTCATAAACAACTTCCCGGAGGGTTGTTCCCATGGGGATTTCCACCAAACCTGTGTTGTTAATTTTTCCGCCCACTGCAAAGACCTTGGTGCCCTTGCTCTTTTCGGTTCCAATGCTGGAGAACCATTCCGGGCCTCTCAGGAATATCACAGGTATATTCGCATAGGTTTCAACATTATTCAGGATCGTAGGCTTTTGCCACAACCCTTTGTGTGCCGGGAACGGAGGACGAGGCCTGGGTTCGCCGCGTTTTCCCTCGATGGAGGTCATCAGCGCGGTTTCTTCGCCGCATACGAACGCGCCAGCGCCAAGGCGGATGCCTATATCAAAGGAGAAATCGGTTCCAAAGATATTCTTCCCCAAAAGTCCGTAGTTCTTAGCCTGTTCCAAAGCAATATGCAAACGCTTTACTGCAATGGGGTATTCAGCACGAACATAAATATAGCCCTGGTTGGAGCCGATAGCATAACCTGCAATTGCCATGGCTTCGAGCACGGAATGGGGGTCGCCTTCCAAAACGCTTCTGTCCATAAATGCTCCCGGGTCACCCTCGTCGGCATTACAGCAGACATACTTCTGATCGGCCTGGGACTTTGAAGCGAATTCCCATTTCAGGCCTGTGGGGAAACCAGCGCCGCCCCTGCCACGCAGGCCTGACTTTTTCAGTGTATCGATGGTCTGCTGCGGGGTGAGTTCGGTTAACACCTTGCCCAGTGCGCGGTAGCCGTCTTTTGCGATATATTCGTCAATGTTTTCGGGGTTGATAACACCGCAATTGCGCAGCGCAACCCTGACCTGCCGCTTGAAAAAGCCAACATCGTCCAGTGCCCTGGATACGTCTTCAGCTTCCTTGTCGCCCATAAGCAGCCTTTTAACGATACGGCCTTTAACCAGATGTTCTTCAACAATTTCTTTTACATCCTCAGGCCTGACATGGGCATATGACGCACCTTCAGGATAAACCACCACGATGGGTCCTTTTTCGCAAAGGCCGAAGCATCCTGTTTTTACAACCTTTACTTCGTTTTCAATGTGATTGTCATGAAGCAGTATTTCAAACTGTTTCATGATCTCCGGGCTTTTGGATGCCGTACATCCTGTTCCGCCGCAAACCAGCACATGTGCTCTGTATATCATAACAGAAACCTCCAATCCATTTTGCACCAGGCCGACATTACCTGTTCTCTTCGGCCTCACTGATGGTATATTCTACGACAGGGCGACCATTTACCAGGTGCTCGGCAACAATTCTTTTTGCTTTATCCGCATCCAGCTTGACATAAGTGGTTTTTTCGCCTTTTGCGTTGATGACCTCGGCAATGGGCTCTAAACGACATACCCCAATACAGCCGGTCATAGTGACATTTACATTTTGTATATTCCTTTTATTCAGCTCTTCAACGAAAGTATTCATGACAGGCCTTGCCCCTGCTGCAATACCGCAGGTTGCCATGCCCACCACCACACGGATCTTGTCCGAGTTATCACGAAGATTGATTTCCTTCAGCGCTTTGTCTCTTATCGCTTCCAATTCAGCCAGTGATTTCATTGAGTACACCTCCAAATATTTCTTTCATGCCTTCCTGAATGCTTTGCCCTATCCATTGAACAATATCCGGACTACAGATGGGAACGCCATTCAGTACTTTTTTAATTTCCATTGTTTTCAATTCATACTTGTTTATTTCATTGCTAAAAAGAATTTCAAAGTCCAATTCAGGATGGGCCTGAACCAAAACCTTCATCGTCTCTTCCATGTCGCCCACAGGGATTCTGTCGATACTGTCCGCAACAAATTCTGCCGTTACTGTTGTCCCTTTTCCCTTTTGTGAACTGATTGCGAGGCTTCCGCCTGTCATTTCAGCGGAAAGCTTTAACAGTGGCAGCCCCATACCAACCTTTCGGGTGGTTCTGGTGGTGGTGAAAGGGTCGGTGACCTTTTCGAGCATTTCCTGCCCCATGCCGCAGCCGTTGTCGGTGATGATAAAACGAAGCCTTCCTTGATGGTATTCCAGGTGAATCCGAACCAATGTTGCCGCAGCCTTTATTGAGTTTTGGGCGATATCCAGCAGGTGCAGCGACAGGTCTTTCATCCCTTGTTGCGGTATTGCGCGATAATCCGGGGAATATCGTCGGCAACCAGCCTGCCGTATACATCATCGTTTATCATGATAACAGGAGCCAAACCACAGGCACCAATGCAGCGGCATGCTTCCAGTGAAAACAGACCGTCGTCGGTAGTGCCGTCTTCCTTAAGCCCGAGCTCCTCTTTCAGCTTGTCATAAATTTGACCTGAGCCCTTTACATAACAGGCTGTGCCAAGGCAAACCTGAACCTTGTATTTGCCCTTTGGTACCAAAGAGAATTGGGTATAAAAAGTAACGACTCCGTAAATTTCTGCCAGCGAAACACCTAACCCTTCTGAAATCTTTTTCTGAACCTGTATCGGCAAATACCCGAACAGTTCCTGTGCTTCGTGCAAAACCGGAATCAGAGCACCCTTTGTGCCCTTATGCTTTTCAATAATCGTTTGAAGTTCCTGCATCTTTGGATCAACGCAGGTGCTATTGCATTGACAGCTCATAGAATAACCCCCAGTCTACATAGCAGTTGTTTTTAAGCCAAAACTTGTTATAAATTTAACAAAACAACTTTGTTAATATTATAACAAATATAGTTCTATAAATCAACTATGTCAGAAAAATTTTTCTGCATGTTGTAACCCTTGTTTTTCAAGGCTTTGACTAATGTTAACATAAATTTACTCAGTATTTTGTATACATTTACACGGGGCGGGGCCCAGGTTCCTATGTAAAAAACACATTTACACTGGGCTCAGGTTCCTACATAGGGCCGGGCACAGGTTATTATGTGAAACTATGGGCGGGTTCTTTGGTAAAAGCTGAGGAGACATGCGGCAATTTGAGGGCTGAATACAGATTTTTTCATGGATTCAACATCTGAAGGCAACTCAAAGGTTTCTTGGTTGAATATAACCATGGAACAAACTTCCGCCCGTGGTAAGCTATTCAACGGATTAACCAGTTCGGACGAGCTGTTTGGATAAATTTGTCAGGGGATCTTTGAGTACAAAAGAGAAAGCGAGAACCAGGGGGCGAAACCCAGATACCTTGGTCAAATTTGTTCAAGGTATCTGGGCTCCACCCTCTGGCTCATTCTAGCTCACATATTTACACAGGAACCTGTCCCCAGTGTAAATAACCTAATCTGCTGTACGCTCAGCCAGTTTTTCATCCAGCTGCTTACGGGTGACTCTGAGGCCTTTGTAGCTTTCATCGTTCAGCTGTTTTTTACGAACCATCATGCCGGTGTACTCACCGTTTTTGAATGCGTAAAAATACACATCGTCCTCGTCGGATACCATCTCAATCTTAATCTCCTCACCCGTGGTTAAGGTGAACACCACCGTCACCTCTGGGTTTTGCAGTACCGGGGTAGCTTTCAGATCAATTTTGTTGACATAGAAGCCGATGGCACCCTGATAATATTTCTTGAATGCAGATACATAATCCGCATCCTCTTCACCGGTTAATTCGGTACCATTATAGTTATAAACACTAAGCACGTCATCTTCCAGATCAACCTGCATATTTGTGATATCGGTTCTTCCGTCAAAGTTTACGACCAGTTTACTGACCTCCTTGATGTTCTGCAGGTGGATAAAGGAAGCCACAAGCTCTTCTATGGGTTTATCAAGGAAGGTAAAGCTGTTATCATCAATGGTAACTACAAAATCGCTGCCATCCATGATGGCATAGTACGCGTCTGCCGCAGGGTTCTTGGTACCCAGTGACAGCGTGTGTTTCTGCCCGTCCAGGGTATATTCAAAAATATAGGACGGATTTGCCAGGCCGTATTTCCCAAGGACAACCCCGTTTTCCTCGACATCCCCGACATCCTCGACATACTCGTTAATGGTGACAGTCGCCAGAGAACCGGCTATGGCATACAGGTTCTCATACCTGGCTTCGGTGCGTATTGGGTAGGTGATCCACCATTTCTGATCGCCCAGAGTTGAATCAAAAAGCTTCTCACCCTTGCGCGTATAGGTTATTGCCGTAACATCCTGAGGGGTATAGACTTTGTCATAAAATTCCTTCATCATCAACTGAAACTTTGTCTGCAGGAATTTTGAAACCTCATAGTTACCTACAGTGTATACCTTGGATTCATTTTCCTTCTTTACATAAAAGGCCCCACCAGTTACCGTCTCGTTGCCAATATGAAGAATATGATTTGTGCCATCCTTCATTTTAAAAGTGAGCTTCACCGGGTTATTTAAACCGTACACGGCCAGATCGGCAGGGTTCTCTTCAATAAGCATGGTGGCCTTCAGCGTATTGGCATTCCATGCGATGCTGTCAATGGCACTGGAGTTCACCTTCATACCCGCGGGTTGGACTGCCTGCCAAACTTTCCTGTCTACCAAACTGGTGGTCTGTGTTCCATCTTCATTGTTAACGACTTCCTCAACCTGCGCCATCACATATTGGAAAACCAAAACATCTTGCTTGTTCTCTATTTTTATTTCCGTCATATCATCCTTCACAAAGTCAAAGATCTGGATGACGTCGCTGCCAGACGGGTTATCCTCCACTTCAGGTTCGGGTTCGGGCAGGTTTGTGACTATCAGCAGCCCTCCCACAAGAACCACCAGAACAATTGCAGGGATCAGCAATTTTTTAAATTTACTCACAGGTGACGCCTCCTTAACCAGATAAACACACCTACACCAAAAATAATCAACGGAACCACAACGATAAGCACAATAGGCACCAGGATCATGGTCTGCTGGGTGACATTCTCAAGCATCGGTACGGAGTATGTCTTGGCGGCAATAAAGATGTCCGTTTCCTTGTTTTCCATCCAGTTCAAAGCGCTTAAAATGAATGTCTCTCCTGTCGCCCCAAAAGAATCTCTGCCACTGTCCGTGACAAAAAGTGCATTTCCTATTACGACCGTCTTGCTCGGTGCGCTATTACCCTTGTTTTCTGCGGCAACTGCTATATTGAAAGGGCCTTTGGTGTTTTGTGCATCATGATTCAAAGCTTGACCCTCGGCTTCGGCTGATGTGGTAAGCAACGGCGTGCAGGTGATCCATTCTTTCTGGTTCTGAAGAATCGGAATGCTTCTGGTATATGCCACGGTCATGTTGAATGTGTCCGGATCCAGGTTTGCATTAATGTCATTGTTTTCAACAGTGGGCATAAAGATGTATGGCTTATTAAAATAATAGCGGTTGGCAGCCATTTCAAAAATAATGTCATAGCCCAGGCCTAGATTGAACTTTGCCAAAAATACTTCAAAATTGGGCATTTGGGGATTTAATTCCAGCGAATCAAACATGAGGAGCGTATCCCCGCCATTTTCCATATACGTCGTTAGTCTTTCCATTTCCTGAACGGATAAATCTTGTTGCGGGCCTGTGATTAAGACAACCGATGCATCTGCCGGAACCCCTTCCAGGGCAGACAGGGTTAAAGGCTTCACATCATAACCGTGCTGCTCGATACTGTGTTTCAGCTCGGAATAGTCGGTACTCATATCTCCCTCACCGTGACCTTGAGTATAGTAGATCACAGGGACTTCATCGGCAGCCACATACCGGATGGCTCCGGTAAATGCATATTCCGCATTAAGGCCTGAAATACTCATCTGATAGTTCTGATCCGTCGTTTGTTCTATGAGATCATAAGCAGACAAGACCTTTGTCCGTTTATCACTTTTCACAACATAATTATATTTTTGAATGCCAAGAACTCCGTTCGGATCAAGTTCGTTTTGAATATAGGCAACTTCCTTAACCGGATCGACATAGCGGATATGAATTTTGTTGCTTTTTAATTCATATTGTTTGACGAACTCAACAATCTGATTATAATATTGATCCGACTCGTTTTCATCAAACAAGCCAATGATTTCAATATCCTGGTTCAGTTCTTTCAGCACTTCATCCGTTTTTTCACCAATGCTGTACAACTTCTGGCTGGTGAGGTCAATTTTCAGCCTGTCCCGGATTTGCGTCGCCCCGACGATTGCATTGAGAATCACCACCGCCGCAATGACAATTGCCGTTAGTGCAACCGAATATGAGCCAAATTTCAGGCTTCTTTTATTCAAAAAATCGTTTTTCATATTCATCACCCCTGACTCCAACGTCTTTTATCGATCACTCTTGTTGTTAAGAATAAGAACACTGCGGTAAAGCTAAGATAGTATATGATGGAGGTAAAATCCAGAATGCCCGAATTCATGTCCTGGTAACGGGACAGCAAAGAGAAAGCATCCAGAATCTTAGCGATAACACCGCTTGTTAAGGAGGTAATTACATCGAGCAGGCTTATCATAAGAAGAATAGCAAAGCTGATGAGGGCGGCAACAATCTGGTTTTCTGTGAGCGATGACGCAAAAATACCTATTGAAATGAAAGATGCCCCGATCAGTAAAAAGGAAAGATATCCACCGATCAGCATGGGTACCTCAGGCTTTCCTCCCAGGATAAGCAAAACAACCAGGTATATCAATGTGGAGGCAAACATCACCAGGAAAACGGTGAAGGATGCAAGAAACTTACCAACCACAATTTGAGAAATACTTGCCGGAGAAGTGACCAGCAGAACTTCGGTGCCATTTTTCCGGTCTTCGGTTAAAGTACGCATGGTTAAAATGGGTATGATAACAATGAACAGAAAAATGAAGTTTTGAAACAGTGAGTTCAATTCAGCACGGCCGTATGCCACGGTGCCAAATGTGAAATAGAAGGATGAAATCAGGAAAAACAACCCAATCAAAACATAGGCGATAGGCTGATAAAAATATGCCTGTACTTCGCGTTTCCAAATAGCCCGCATGTCAGTTTACCTCCTTTTCCTCGGTTGTCAGTTGAAGGAAGATATCTTCAAGCGACAAGCCCAGTGACTTCAGTTCCAGGATCGGGTACCCGGCTTCGGCAAGACGGTTGAAAATGGGCTTGCGCACGTCCAATTCCTTGTCCGATTCAATGATATAACTGTATTCGTCATCTTTCAGCTTGTTATGGGTTTCAATATATTTCACTCCGTAGATCTGTTGCAGCATTTCACTGACTTTCTTTTCAGGGCCGGCAATGGTCATTGTGAACCGAGTGAAGTCTCCAAGGCTTTTGGACAATTGTTCCGGGGTGTCGATGGCAACAATTTTTCCCTTGTTGATAATGACAACCCTTTCACACACTGCACTCACCTCGGGAAGGATATGGGAGCTGAGGATGATGGTATGGTTTTTCCCCAGTGCCTTGATCAGCTTTCTGATTTCAATGATCTGTTTTGGGTCCAGGCCAACGGTAGGTTCGTCCAGAACAAGAACATCGGGGGTTCCGACAAGCGCCTGGGCCAGGCCCACTCTTTGACGATATCCCTTGGAAAGGTTGCGGATAAGTCGGTGCTGCACATGGGTGATCTTCACCAGCTCCATGATGTCATTTTTTTGCCCCTTCCAGGCTGCCTTGTCCACTTCCTTTAAAGCAGCACAGAAATCGAGAAAATCCGTAACAGTCATATCCACATATAGCGGCGGCTGCTCGGGCAAATAACCGATCTTTCTTTTTACTTCCCGGGGCTGTTCCATGACATCAAGGCCATCCACCTTTACCACCCCGGAAGTGGAAGGAATATACCCTGTTAAGATGTTCATTGTCGTGGTTTTCCCAGCTCCGTTTGGCCCCAGGAAACCCAGGATTTCTCCTTTGTTGACCGTAAAACTCACATCTTCGATCGCTTTTATTTCTCCATAACGTTTCGTGAGGTTTTGAATCTCTATCATCATGTTCCTCCGTTCTACCACAAATACCTTTTGTGGCGGTCATTTCCCTTTACCCTGCAGGTTCTTTGCAGTCTATTTCATTATGCAGTATGCATTTGAACAAAATATGAACAAATTGTAAAAAAACCGCATGGAGCATCCCATAAAATATCCAACCACAAAACGAATTATTTCCCAGCTGTTCAGTGTAAGGATTCACTATACCAACAGAGTAAAACCATTACAGGATTCAATGGGGTATTTCCCACAGAACAGGGTCAGCATCCTTGAGGTGCAGGCGTTTCAGCTGTTTACGCCGAATACGGCATTGACACCTTTATCCATACAATTTAAAATTAAAACAGGTTCTATCATGAAGTTACAAATTCCACCAAACAAAGGAGGTACGAAAGATGACAATTCTTAAAAATGCACGCAAGAACCTGTATGAAGCCATAGAATCGTGTAAGATGGAAGAGATTCTGAATGCCAGCAGGAAGCTGGATGAATTGATTGTCCATCAGATGTACCGACGATATGGCAAAAAGAGTGCAGATGTCGCATAACTGTACACACAGTATGCTTTCGGTGAACCTTCTGCCTGCAACAGGTTAAGGCTTCTGCAAGAAACCCGGCATCTGAAGAACATGCAATTTAAAACGCGTTCACAGGGGTGTACCTGGGAACGCGCTTTTTTTATCGATTACTTTTGGTGGAGTGTTCTTCTTTTACACGCTGTTTATGAACCGTTCAATTCTCTTCATCGCTTCCATCAGGTTTTCCATGGAGGTGGCGTAGGTGGCGCGGACAAACCCTTCACCACAGTCACCAAAGGCACTTCCCGGAACGGTGAGTACTTTCTCGGTCATTAGAAGACGTTCACAAAATTCGTCGGAGGTTAGCCCCGTCTTACGGATATCGGGAAAAACATAAAATGCCCCGAAGGGTTCAAAGCAGTCCAGTCCCATTTTACGCAAGCTGTTTATAACAAACCTTCTGCGTCGGTTGTATTCCGTCACCATCATCCTAACCTCTTCATCGCCGTTGCGCAAAGCTTCGATGGCAGCATACTGGGCGGTGGTGGGTGCACACATGATGGCATACTGATGAATTTTTTTCATTTCATTGATAATATCCCGGTGCCCGCAGGCATAGCCAATTCTCCAGCCTGTCATGGCGTAAGCCTTTGACAGCCCGTTGACAACAATGGTTCTATCCTTCATTGGATCAAAATTTGCGATGGAAACATGTTGGCCTGCATAGGTGAGCTCTGCGTAAAGCTCATCAGAAATAATAATGATGTCTTTGTCTTTCAGGAAATCTGCAATTTCAACATAATCATCATATTCCATGATCGCGCCGGTAGGATTATTGGGAAAAGCAATGATGAGGATTTTCGTCCTGGGGGTGATCAGCGGCTCTAAATCAGCCCGTTTCAGGCGAAACTGGTTTTCAGCCTTCAGGTTCAGAGGCACCGGCACCGCCCCTGCAAACAGGGTACAGCCCTTATATGCCACAAAAGATGGCTCGGGTATGATCACTTCATCACCGGGCGAAACCAAGGCTCTGATAGCCAGATCGATGGCTTCGCTGCCGCCGACGGTTACCAGAACTTCATTTTCAAAGGAATACTCCAGCTTGAAGCGCCTTTGCATATAACGGCATATTTCTTTGCGCAGCTCGATGGCGCCCGCATTGGAAGAATAATTCGTATATCCTTTTTCCAGGGAATAGATGCCTTCTTCGCGAATGCACCAGGGGGTTACAAAATCGGGCTCGCCAATCCCCAGGGAAATGGCATCTTTCATTTCATTGAGCAAGTCAAAATACTTCCGGATGCCTGACGGAGGAATGGCTTTGATATGAGGGGCTACCATTTTTTGTATGTTCATAAAACTATAGCCTCTCTGTTATCTTTATATTTCTGTTCAAAGGGGACACCCTTCTCCTTGTACTTTTTAAGAACAAAGTGAGTGGCTGTGCTTAAAACCGATTCAATGGGCGCGAGCTTTTCTGCCACGAAAAGGGCTACTTCCTTCATGGATTTCCCTTCCACGGCAACGAACAGGTCAAACCCTCCGGACATCAGGCTACAGCTTTTCACCTGCGGATACTGATAGATCCTTTCGGCCACCTTGTCAAAGCCCTGACCACGCTGTGGGGTAACCTTCACCTCGATATAGGCCATGACGACATCTTCCCCGGTTTTCTCCCAATCGACCAGGGCCGGGTATCCCAGAACAATATTCTTATTCTCCAGCTCTTTAACGACACGGGCGACCTCTTCTTCGGATTTATCGAGCATCACCGCAATTTGTTCGTTGGTGAGGCGGCTGTTTTCAGCAAGGATGTGTAAAATTTCGTTTTCCATACTACCTCCGGTTATAGCTTCATTCCGGGGAAAGGTTGTTAAAAGTTTATTTTCCCTCGGAAGCAGCTGCAGTTTCCTGTATATAGGTTTCTTCATTTTTTTCAATGTTGGATACCGTCTCATCGATCTGCTGCTCATACTTTGAAAGGATATCGGTGATCTTGTCCTTCAACCCTTTCAGTTCCCGTTTGATATCCACAATCTTTTCCCTTTCAATTTCAAGCACCTCATCCAGATGTTTCTTCTCCTGCAAAGCCTTCTCCTTTGCTTCGAGCATCATGGTATCGGCCTTTTCCTGGGCTTGCAGCAGAACACCGGCAATTTTCTCTTTTTCTTTCATGACCTTTTCTGCTTCCTGCCAGTTTTCTTCGTACTTTGCCTTCAATTCCTTCACCTGAGCTTTCAGGTTGGAATTCTCATCATCCTTTTCTTTCAGCCTCTGGTCAAATTCACGGATGATTCTTTCAATATATGCATTGACATCTGCTTTATTGAACCCAA
>JAAYJG010000217.1 GCA_012523055.1 Ruminiclostridium sp.
AATAAAAAAACCTCAAAAACAATCCTGCTTTTGAGGGACGAGATAACTCCCGCGGTGCCACCCACATTGGCGCGAATGCGCCCACTTCATTCAATGATGAAACTTCACAGAAGAGTGTTGCTCGTTTGACTACTCCCTAAACCGATGCTTCCAGCCATGGCACCTGATCTCTGTCAAGGTTTCCAAAAAAACGAGGTCTCTCCGTATTGATAATAAGCCATGCTGATAAACTTTATTCCCTATAACGGAAACGAAGTATATCAGCCAATTCTTACCCCTAAAAATATCATAAGCCCATTTTTTTGTCAATAAAAATATATTGACAAAACATACCATACGGCTGCGTTGGCGAATGTTGTACAATGTGAATTCTAAGGAAATAATCCATTTAATATGCATCAAAAAAGGCAGAAATACCGGTGTGAATGGGATAGTCTGATAATAAAACCAGGGACAGCTGATATGTCACAAGAAGCCTTCAATTCCATAACCCATTACTGCGTCGATATATTGGTATGTTTGCATAAAAACAACAGGAACAATTCATAATAAGAAGGAAAGATTTCTTCAGGTTGAAAGGAGGCAGTTGACCTTGAAAGCGACAGGCATCGTAAGACGAATTGACGATTTGGGACGTGTGGTCATTCCAAAGGAAATCAGACGAACACTGCGTATTCGGGAAGGAGATCCATTAGAAATATTTACCGACCGTGAAGGCGAGGTTATCCTGAAAAAATATTCACCCATTGGTGAATTGGGAGATTTCGCCACAGAATACGCCGAATCCCTGCACAATACCAGCGGTCATATCATATGTGTGGCAGACCGGGACTCCATTATTGCAGTATCCGGCGCATCGAAAAAGGAATTTCTCGAAAAGCAGCTGAGCAATGAACTTGAAAAAATCATGGAATCCAAGAATACTTTTGTAGCACCAACTGCGGATGCTACGAAAATAACCATTCTCAATGATGACAGCAGCGAAAAATATTCTTCGCAGATCATCACACCAATTATCTCTGAAGGCGATCCCATCGGTGCAATTATGTTTTTATCAACGGATCCCAAAACACAGATGGGCGACGTGGAGGCAAAGCTTGCGCAATCCGCGGCGACATTTTTAGGCAAGCACATGGAACAATAAACCAGCCGGTGAATGATGCTCCGTTATATTAAGGAAGCGATTATAAAAGGAAGCCACCCGGCTTCCTTTGCTATGTCGCATATCTGCACGAAAAAGACTTGAACTTTTCATGTTACGGTTCACAACCCCCTTTAATCAGTTCATATGTTACTACATAGGTATGTGTTTTGTCCTGAGTGCAGCGAAGGATCTTGTCAGGAGTAATGGCGAGATCCTTCACTTCGTTCAGCCGGCTGCGCCTGCTTACCTGTGAACTGTAACCTTTCATTTTTATGAGTGTGAAATAACACGGATTCCCACTTGAAACCCTCAGAAGAATCAAGTATAATGGTCTTTGTCGTGCTAGATGGGGAGGTAGCGGTGCCCTGTACCCGCAACCCGCTATAGCGGGGTTGAATTCCTGCCCAAGGCATAAAGCTGTAGAATCAGGGCCTTGATATGAAGACAATGAAGATTGGGTCTTGCGCAATTCAAGGCTGTGAACCCCGTCAGGTCCGGAAGGAAGCAGCGGTAAGCAGTTATCTGGATGTGCCGCAGGAGTGCCTGGTCCGAGCCTTCTGTCATTGTACCGTCCGTAGTTGTATGTCGACGGCAGGTGCACGATTTAAAC
>JAAYJG010000218.1 GCA_012523055.1 Ruminiclostridium sp.
AATTCACTGCGTCCAATACACCGCTTCTTGAGCGGAAGTTTTTAAACAGCATGATTTTGCGGAAGGGATCTCCCGAAACCGTAGAATAGGTATTGTATTTTTCGAGAAACAGTTCGGGCATAGCCTGCCGGAACCGGTAAATGCTCTGCTTCACATCCCCTACCATGAATACGTTCGGGGTATGAGGCACATGTCTGGAAACCATGTAGATCAGAATTTCCTGCACCAGGTTGCTGTCCTGATATTCATCCACCATGATTTCATCAAAACGCGCCCTGTATTCCAGTGCTGTCCGTGAGGGGGCGATTTCTGCCTGGCTATGATCGGTTAGGGTTTCAAGGTTGGTATGGTCGGTTAGGATTTCAAGGCAGAGATGCTCCAGATCGTTAAAATCCACAATCGCTTTACGCTTCTTTTTTTCACCATAACGCTGGGTAAATTCGCGTACCAGGCGGGCCAGGCATTGCATCACCGGAGTCAGAGCAGCGATATCCCGGAAAATTTTCTCCGAGCGGGCATTCACAAGCTTTATTTTCAACTTTTTATTGATGGTATCCTTCACAGCATCCCGCAGGTCTTTCACTAATTCCTGCTTTTCCTTGTCCGCGTCTTTCGCCGCCATGGGAAGCCTTTTGAACTCAACAGTCTGGAGGGCTTCATACAAATCATCCCAACCCCTGGAGGCCTGTGTGACAAGATTCTCAAGCTGCGCTGCTTCATCTTCGAAAACAGGAATGTACTTTTCCAGGCCCATGGCGTATTTCAAATGCGCAAGGGCTTGATCCATCATTTGTTTTAAACCGCATAATTCCAGCTGCAACGAGCTCATCAGAACCTTCCCCCAAGGAGTAGCCGAAAAATCGGTTCCCGCAGGTACGTCCATTGCCGCCAGTTTCTCATCTAACCATTGATCAGGCCAGGGACTGGACTGGATGAAGTCATACAGGCTCATGACCATGTCCTGTATAGGCTGGTCGTTCCGGTTTCCTCCATAGCATTCCAGAAGCTCGGTAAAATCAGCATTCTCCTGCTCGTACTGGTCTTCAAACAATTCTGTCATGGCTTCAAGGCGCATCAAAGTGCTTTCGGTGTCATCAGCAACCCTGAAATCGGGATCCAATCCAAGATGCTCGATGTGGTTTTTAATTACATCCCTGCAGAACGAATGAATGGTGGTAATGCTGGCTTTGCCCAGAAGGCTTAACTGGCGCCGGAGGTTTTCCGACCCGGGATTCCTGTCAAGCTCCTTTGAAATCGCATCACTGATGCGCTCTCGCATTTCAGTGGCGGCAGCGTTGGTGAATGTGACAATCAACATCCGGTCAATGTCCAATGGGTTTTCTTTATCAAGAATTTTACGGATGATCCTTTCCACAAGCACAGCTGTTTTCCCAGCCCCGGCTGCGGCAGCCACGAGGAGGCTGCAGTTTCTTTCAGTAATGGCTTGAAGCTGCTCTGCAGTCCATTGGGGTTCAGATGGGACAGCGGGCTTATCCTGATGCTGCTCAGGCGTAATTTGGGTTTCAGCGTCATGGGGCTTATCCCCAGGTTGCTCGTTGCATGGAGATTCTGAAGAAGCCAGGGTTTTGTCCCGACCATGCTCCATATTGTTTCCCATAACCGGTACAATCCCACCCTTCTCACTTTCTTCACAAAGGCGTGTGTTGTTGCATTCACTTGGAGTGCCTGTGCTATCAGCACTGTTCTTTCGCTCATTCTTCTCCATTATTCAGGCTGCTCCTTCCTGATGGCCTCAGTAATCAACTGCCACGTCTCATCATTGTTCCTGTCCCTTAACACGCGGTATGCGTTGTCCTTCATGGTGGTGTCAAACTGGCAGATCGACAGGTAGCTGCAATATTTACAGGCTGTGCCTTCCTTATTCTTCACGGGATGAATCGTCACCGTTCCGCTGATGATCTCCCGGCTGATATCCTTTAGCAATTGCCGTGTATAGTTTCGAAGCAGCTTGAACTGCTCCATGGTCGCCACCGATGAGTTTTTCCCCAGGACATCGCCCTTGTTCAGGGTGGCAGGCAGAATTTGGGACGCCCCGCTAATCTCGGAATCCATGTGTTTAATCAGCTTCACGTCGGCTAACAGTAAACCTTTCATTTTCAGCTGTTTCATGATCGCCTTTTCAATTTCTTCCTCTTCCATTTCACCGTCGGTACGGATAATCGGATCATCTACCTTGAAATACAGCATTCCGCCGGGCAGCAATGGGTGTGCAGTTTCCTGACCAGCATCCTTCCATATGGCATCCATATAGGTGATCAATTGCAGCTGCAGGCCATAAAACACATTGCTCAGTTTAAAGTTCTTGCTGCCCGATTTATAATCAATGATCCGCAAATATTGGCCATCTGGTGTTTCCATGGCATCTATCCGATCGATCCTGCCCATCAGGCGAACCTTTTCACCCGAATCCATTTCAATGATAATCGGCGGATATTTTTCTTCTTCGCCAAAGCCCACCTCGTAATCCACAGGGTTAAAACCGCCCCTTCGGATATGCTCGGCGATCAGCCATACCGCTCTGGTAACAACCCTCTTCAGCCGTACCGTCAATGCGGTAAAACGTTTTGATGAAGATATGCCGGAACCCTTCATTCTTTTCAGGCTGTCGTCGACAATCTCAGAAACCTTTTGCTCACACCATTCCCTGCTGAAGGTTCGCCAGGTGACAGGGATATCTTCCCCTTCAGCAGATTGATAATGGGTATGATTCATCATCCTGGAGAAACGCTCGATGGCGGCATGCAGAAAGGTTCCCACATCCGGCGGCCTCATATCGAATACTTTTCTTTCCTTCGCACCCAGGCCATATTGAATGAAAAAAGAAAACGGGCACGCCGTATAACGTTCCAGCTTTGATACGCTGGATATGACCGGGTTTCCGTATAGCTCGGAAAGCTTCTGCTGCATCACCGGTTTCGCAAGGTTACTGTATCGGAAGGCCTGGTGAACAATAGAGAACGGTTCCTTCCATTTTTCCTGCTGTAAAAACCAGCGTGCGACATCCTCCCATACCGGCAAAATTTCCCTTCCATCGGCCTTTTGCCGCAGAGCTGTCGTAAGGCTTCTGAACGCCGTAGTGCCTGAGACGATCTGCTCCAGAATCTCCTCATCCTTTGCAGGTGGAAGGAGGTTGCTCTTTTCAAGAATAGCTGGAAACAGCTTGCGAAGCCTGCTAATCACCATGGACGGTCTGAGCCCCTTCCCTTCCTGGTCGGCGATGGGCCAGCTGATGCGCAGATAGTCGGATGGGGTAGTCAGCGCCCGATAAACCAGAAAGTTTTCATCATATGCCTTAGCCCGGCTGCTTTTAGCCAATTCTATGCCCGCTGACAACAGGCAGCCGCGTTCATCATCGGTGATAATTCCTTCATCCCCACCATTGGCCGGGAAAATACCGTCATTGGTTCCCAATACATACAATGCTTTAATCGCATGGCTTTTCGAACGCTCCACGCTACCCACCAGCACCTGATCCAGGGAGGCGGGGATTAAGCCGATCTTAAACTCTGCAAAGCCAATGGCAAGCAGGTTCGAGAATCTTTCCACCCCAAAGGTGTCATCAGCCATCACTTCCACCATTTGATCCAGAAGTGCCATCACAATATTCCATACCTGGGAGGTTTCATTCGCGTGGATCAGATCACCGGTTTCACGGAAGGCATCAACCAATTGTTCCATCCGTTCGGGTATTCCTAAACGGCACAGGAAATCAAACAAAGCGGAACAAAACTCTGCCGCTTTTCTGCGGCCTTTTGTTCTTTCTCTGAACTCCTGTAATGGCGCAATAAGCTCCATTCGTGTGCGGTGAATTTCCTTCAAACCATATGCATCGCTTTTCAAGCTTTTTTCATCGGGAAGAAGCTCCGGAACCATGCTCCATTCTTCCTTTGCCGTCCATTTGCCGCCACGGATGCCGCAGGCGAGCACATAGTTTTCCAACTGGTCGATCCGGCTTTGCGGTATACCGATTAAGCCGGATTTCAGATAACCAAAAACCGATTCATAGGACCAGTTCTCAATAAATATTTCAAGCATCGATAAAATGAGCCTGACCAGCGGGTGGCCCATAATATCAAGCTTTCTGTCCAGAAAACACGGGATGCCATATTCGGCGAAGATCACTTCAATCAGCTTTTCATAAGCCTTCAGGTTTCTGGTAACAACAGCGATATCACGGAACCGGAAGCCCTCATCCCGGCACAGGCGCAAAATGTCTGTGGCTGCAGATTCGATCTCGGTAACAATGTTCACATTTGAAAACAGCGATATCTGCGTGGTTTGCTCGGGATAAACCCTATATGGGTGAGCATTCAGGTTCTGTTCAAGATGGAAAAGCTCCGGGCTGTGGCGGAACCGGTGCAGAGGGTTCTGATGCAGCCGAACCGGGGGCTCGTAAGCAATGTTGTCCTGCCTGGCGAGAAAAAGCAGCTTCTGATATGCCTTTTTGGCGGAAGAAAACAGATCCATCTCGGATGTTTCGCTATCCAGAGCATCGGTTGTCAGGGTAATCGTAACCCTTTTGGCCTGATGTAGCAGCTCCTGAATAATGGAATATTCCTGGGGTGTAAAATCTGTGAAGCCATCAATCCAGATCTCAGCCCCACGATATTGCAAAGAGGTTTTCAGCTTTTGAGCGGCCAGTGTCAGGTCATCGTCCGGATCTCTGTATCGCAGGTGAATAAGCTCGTCAAAGGTTTGATAAATGCCTTTGAGCTCCGTCAGTTTTTCCTTCAGCGGACTTTCTTCGTTCATATTTTGAACAACCGTATCCAGCTTCTCGGGTGTTACATTATACCGCTTGAATTCGGTGATTAGCGTTGAGAGAGTACCAACGAAACCCGGCTGCTCGGCAGAACGGGTAAAGACTTTCAGCTTTCCCTTCATCTTGTCAAGAATGCGGTACAAAAGCATATTTTTCCCGGCAGGATGGATATGTGGATAGGTTATCCCTCCTGCTTCGTTGAACACACGGAAAGCAAGGCGCTGAAAGCTTAGCACTTCGGTTTTCAAAATGCCGCCGGTTTTCAGCATGGCGATTAAATCCCGCTCGGCCTGAAAGGAATATTGCTCTGGCACAAGCAAAACAAACGGGGTTTGCTCTTCGCTTATAATCTTCGTTTTCAGCTCATCCAGGCAGAAATGGGTCTTTCCGCTGCCTGACCTTCCATATATAAAGCGTAGGCTCATAGGTTCTCCTTCCCGTCAGGAACTTTTGTGGTTGATAATGCTGCCCAAAGCTTTACAGCTGTTATTCGCATTGATAATATATCTGCATCGGGCTCGGTTCAAGTCTTCTTTCATATCTATTCTACAGAATAGATGCCATCACTGCAATTGTAAAAATAAGTTAGCCTCCAATGTAAGGGCAACCTACAGGAAATGCTAAAGCCGTAACAAAAAAGCTTGACGACTTTGGACGGTGGAAATATGATGTATATAGAGTTCATGAACATATTTCAGGGCAACGGAGTGCCATTTGTTGCTGAATACACAAAATAATGAATTTGGTAAAGGAGAACGCAGATGACTGAGGAATTGAAGAACATACTGACTAAGTTTTCGGAATCCGGTTGGGATTTAATTGACACTCCCGCAAAAGAATATCTGAACGGAACCGGTAGTAAAGAAAAACTAAAAGCAGCAATAAAGCAGGCAGACGAAGAGTGCGGTCAATGTGGCTGTGAATTTGATGCTCTTTACAAAAAGGCTTTATCAATTTTATAGAACAGATGCGATTACAATACAATCTGTGCTGCCTGGCCAAGCAGTAAGACTGCATTGGCGATCCGCCTAGCTTTACCTGCGACCGGTCGCTATTGCCAGGTTTTGCTTTAGCAAAGCTCTGTTTTTCGTTTCCTGCCGTCATAATAGAATATGAGGCTGGGGATCGTTATCTTTCGTTTACACACAATGATCATACCCAAGGCAGCATGGTATTCATTGCCAAATCATTACCAGGTTATTTAAGGGGGTAGGAACCATAAAGCTGAAATTTATCAATGACATTACAGAGTTTATTTTTTTAAGTGATACCCCTCAAAAATCTGATATCATCTTTATTCCGGGGGGATCATACCCTGAAACTGCGGAAAAGGCTGCTTTACTTTGGAAAGAAGGTTATTCGAAAACAATTCTTCCATCCGGAAAATATAATATTATGCGTGGTTTCTTCCCAGGCGCATCATCAAAAGCGGATTTATACTCCGGTGACTATTGCACAGAATGGGAGTTTTTAAAGAATGTTCTCACTTATAATGGCGTTAATGAAAACGCAATACTTCGTGAAGACCGATCGACAAACACTTATGAAAATGCAATTTATTCAAGAAAAGTTACGGATCAGAACAATCTGAGCATTCATAAAGCCATCATATGCTGCAAAGCTTTCCACGCCAGGCGTTGTTTGATGTACTATCAATTGTTGTATCCTGACACCGAGTTTCTGTTATGCCCTGCGCAAACACATGGATTTAATAAAGAGAATTGGTATATGTCGGATGAAGGAATACACAAAGTTCTTGGTGAGTTAGCGAGATGCGGAAACCAATTTGCGGATATTCTTAAGGAGCTAATGACTTCAGGGAAATAATTATCTTGAAATACAATCAAAAGCTTATGCTCTTATAACAACGGAAGCAATTGCTTGCAATCGCAACACACCCGGGTTGCATGGGCGAGCAGTAAGCTTTAGCTTACGACCAGCCAGGCTTTAGCCTGCGACCAGCCGTTATATCGAGGCGGGAGAAGAGGATTTTGTTTACAAAATCCAGCACCTCGGGAGTGTACCCACTGGAACACTCCATAAGAGCGACCCGTGATTCAATGCTCGCCGCCTGATTAAGGTAATCGGTACCCGCCACCACACGTTTTTCATCTGGGCCTCGTTATATCATTCAGGTGCAGGAAGTACAAAAAAATCACCGAATTCTACCATGAGATGTCATCCTCTCCGCAAAAACAAGAACAAGGACTAAGCTATATGAAAACTTCTTTAAGAGGTAAAAAGAAAAAATAAAGCGCGATATTTCCTCTTGACTCTACATCTGCGTCATGGTTTATTCTCTGAGTATTGGTTCAACAGACCTTTCAGGAATGAAATATGATGTACGTAGAGGTGGGTTATGGAAAGTTTTAATTACGACTCTTATTGTGGCATTTATTGTGGTGCCTGTGATATCCTTCAGGCTTACAAAACAGGCAAAAAGCATAAGCTGGCTTCCTTCTGGAATGAGAAAAACATCCGTAAATATCATCTGGCCATGGGCAATGACAATGCTTCTCGATCCTGTGCCATTCATTGCAATGGGTGTAAATCCAATTCATTGTTCATCAACTGCGCTTCCTGCAAAATCAGGGAATGCGCCATGGGCAAAGAGGTTGAACACTGCTCTGAGTGTGGTGAATATCCTTGCAGTCTGTTCGGTGACAGTCAAAAAGCGCAGATCGTTTTACCCCATCTGAAGGAAAACCAGCCCAACCTGGAAAGTATCAAGAAGAATGGGACCGAAAAATGGCTGGCCGACCAGGAAAAAAGGTGGCAATGCCCCCAGTGCAGGGCTGGCATCTCGTGGTACACCTCCAAATGCAGCCAATGCGGGACGAGCTTGAAAAGCAAAGCATATCGTTTTACATGGATGCAATCAGTCATGCTAAAATCAAGTTTTTCTTCGGAATCGAAGAAACCGACCCCCAGGGTAAAATAATCCTGGGGTCTTGTTCCTGGCTTTTTGGGAGATGCATAGTATGAGCTTTTTGTCTGGGCTGTATACCAGGAGCAGTGGGAGGGTGCCCTGCTTCTGCGCGCCGGCAGAAATGAAGATGCAAGCCGCTCCTTTATTATCCGGGAGAGTGAACCGCTGCGAACAAGCTTTGGTGAAGACCTGTTTAACAGTATAATTATGGGTGAAAGTCATGTATAATGGATAGGAGTAACCAGATTTTGAAGGAAAACCACTGAAGCCGGAAAAGGTCTCTGCCCCACCTGATGTTTTTTCCAGAGGCAAAAAAATGGATATAGCGCATTTTCAGGCAGATGCTTAAACACATATATTGGATTACCGGGGTTATTCCTACGGATAAATGAAACCTTGAAGAACAGGCAATAGTTTCTTTTAAGGGGCGATAACATGAGTACATATTTTAGAATCGGTGAGATTGCCGAGATGTTCAACATCTCAGTCAGAGCTTTGCATCTTTATGATAAAATGGGGCTCTTTCAACCCGAATACTCTGACGAAAGCAACGGCTACCGTTATTATGCACCGGATCAGATTTCCACACTAAATACGATTTTGGGCTTTAAAAAACTCGGCTTATCACTGACTGAAATAAAAACGATTTTCGACAATCACCTGAATCCGGAAAAGCTTCAAGCCCTGTTAAAGGAAAAGGTACGATATTATCAAAACGAGATTGAAATCATTTCGTATAACATTGAGAACATGGAACGCATCATCGGCGCTGTCGCGGAATTCCAGCAGCGGCATGAAGGTGAACCGGAAGAAAGTGAACAGCTGCGGGCAGTCAAAATTTCTCGCATTGCCTGCCTGGAGAACTTAAAGCTTGAGGAATTTCTCGCAGAAATTCTTTGGCTTTAGAGCAAAAGGGCGGGGTCCAGGCACCTTGTTCAAACTTGACCAAGGTACCTGAGCCTCGCCCTTTCGTTTATGTTGTTATTGTTTACCTAAAACGGTTTCTCTTCAGGAAGATAGGGATGTCAAGCCCCCCGTCGTCTTCTTTCTCTTCCGGTTGCTTTGTAACCGGCTTAGCGGGCTCGCTTACCGGGGTTGCGTCAAGCAGCTTGTTGGGCTTTTTCAAAACAGGACTTTTTTCAAAGCCTGTAGCGATGACAGTGATCAAGATTTCATCCTTCAGGTTTTCATCGATAACCGCACCAAAGATGATATTGGCTTCGGGATCGGCTGAATTCTGAATGAGCTCGGCGGCGATGTTCACCTCTTGCAAGCCGAGATCCGGCCCGCCGGTGATGTTCAGCAGAACGCCCTTGGCGCCTTCGATGGAGGTTTCAAGCAGCGGGCTTGCGATAGCCTGCTTGGCGGCTTCTTCCGCCTTGTTTTCCCCATTTCCCTTTCCGATACCCATGTGAGCCAGGCCGGTTTCAACCATTACTGCCTTGACATCGGCAAAATCGAGGTTGATTAGACCCGGAACAGCTATCAGATCGGAAATACCCTGAACACCCTGCCGAAGAACATCGTCTGCTATTCTGAAAGCTTCAAGCATGGATGTTTTTTTGTCAGCGATATGTAAAAGCCTGTCATTGGGGATGGTAACCAGTGTATCCACAACACCTTTCAGGTTTTCCACCCCATTTTCAGCCTGCTGCATTCTTTTTCTGCCTTCGAAGAGAAACGGTTTGGTGACCACACCAACCGTAAGAATGCCAAGCTCTTTGGCAATCTGGGCAATAACAGGAGCCGCGCCCGTACCGGTGCCACCGCCCATACCCGCGGTGACGAACACCAAATCGGCATCCTTGATGGCCATGGCGATTTCGTCGCGGCTTTCATTTGCGGCGCGCTCCCCGATTTCCGGGTTGGCACCTGCTCCGAGGCCTTTTGTAAGCTTGTCCCCAATCTGAATTTTCGTATTGGCCTTTGACAAAAACAAAGCCTGCTTATCGGTATTTACGGAAATAAAATCAACACCACGCAAGCCTGCGTCAATCATGCGGTTAACCGCGTTATTCCCGCCGCCGCCAACACCAACGACCTTAATGCGGGCAAAATTATCCATATCAATATCAAACTCCAGCAAACCCGTATCCTCCTCTTCATTTTCTTCTTATGTAAAGTCGCAAATGCTTATGCCATAAG
>JAAYJG010000219.1 GCA_012523055.1 Ruminiclostridium sp.
GCTTTGGATTTCGCTCTGGCAATCGTATCAGTATTAAAAGATGAAAATACCGCCGCCGCATTGAAATCTGCATTACAGGCAGACTGGTAGAGATGCGGGTTTACTCTGATTGAAGCATTGCAGGCAGAGTGCCGGAATGCAGGTTTGCCCTAACTGAAAGCCACAAATCAGGCAGACTGGTAGAGATGTGGGGTTACCCTGATTGAAATCCGCATTGCAGGCAGAGTGCAGAAATGCAGGTTTGCCCTGATTGAAATCCGTATTGCAAACGGACTGGCAGGAATATAGTTATTAAAAACGGTGGAAATGCATACACATATCCACCGTTTTGTTTCGGAATACAGCTTTATTGCATTGTGGTTATTCAGTTATTTTCAGATCCAATGCTTTTCCCTTTTCAAAAAGATAAGCTTTTATCTTCTGCGGAGTATTCATGATTAACTCATCCGGTATTTCTGCTTTTTGCACTAACTCATAAGCTTTTGTCAGGTTTCCGACATCAAAGCTGATGTGTGCGTCACTGCCCATGATAATTCTGGCTCCCTGCCTTGCGGCTTCCTTAGCAATGGCAAGGCAATTGCTTTCGCTTCCTTTTCTGGCGGTGTATAAGGAACTGTTATTAATTTCAATCAACTTGTTCTTTTGCTTAGCCTTCGCAACAAACTGCTCTATGTCAATTTCATACTTCGGGTTACCGGAATGGCCAATGATATCCACATCATCATTGTCCATAACAGCCAGAAGCCCCTTCGTATGCTCTTGTTTGGTTGAAGGAACTATACAGATGTCATGGTAGCTTGCAATAACAACATCCAGCTTTTGAAGCCACTTCTTTTCAATGTCAAGCCTTCCGTCATAGTCAATGATATTGGCCTCCACTCCCCGAAGAACTTCCACACCGTACATCACACGAGGTATCACCTTCAGGTTATGAAAATAAAGAATGTTCGGCGCGCCCTGAACGGTTACACCATGATCGGTTATTGCGACAAGCTTCATGCCAATTTCCGAGGCATGCCGCACATTTTCCTGTAATGTGCTGTAAGCGTGACCACTGGCAAGAGTATGCGTGTGCAAATCTACTGTAAACTGCATAAAAATCAATTATTCCGGCAGGGATCCAGTCTGCTGGTTTTACTCCTTTATTCATTATTTTACACATCTGAGAATACCATTGAAAAGCTTATACTGCAACATATTCCATGGAGATTATACCACTGCCTGTTGTCTTTAACCAGTGTCAATTTTCTATCTCATCGCATCCCTCCGCATGCTCCTGCCACATTCCAATTAAAACTGGAATAAGTGAGAACTGGATGAGCCAAATAAAAACTTTTTCATTCTATACTCCACGCTGTTCACCAAAATCAGAAATTATGTGTACTTTATGGTTATTTCATGAAAAAAGGTTTTACAGATATCAGAAAATGGGTAATGATTGATAAATTGACCGATTACTCAATAAGGAGTATCTGTATCATCGACAAGGTCATGAGGATCTTGCCAATATTGATGGAAGGTGCTAAAATGAAGATGTATTTAGAGTCACAAAATCAGAAGTTTCATGCTTCTGTTTTCTGTGGCTTTTCTATTTACAGGATCTTACGACGGGACAGATTTACCATGAGAACAGGTTCTTTGTTCAGCCTATTCCAGGAAACCTGGCCCCTTGGTACAGTGAATTTTTACACTGGAACCTGTCCCCGCTGTAAAACAGGAGAATCGTATGTTGTATGATGTTGTTATTATTGGAACCGGAGTTACAGGAGCCTTTGCGGCAAGGGAATTGTCACGGTATGAACTAAATATCTGTATGATCGATAAGGAGTCCGACGTTGCCATGGGTACCAGCAAAGCTAACAGTGCTATTGTCCATGCAGGCTTTGATGCTGTCCCGAACACCTTGAAAGCGGTTTTGAATGTTCGGGGAAACAAGCTTTTCCCCAGGATTACACACGAGCTGAATGTAAGCTTTCAGAAGCTCGGTTCACTGGTACTTTGCTTTCAAAACAGCGACATTCCTGTTCTGGAAGAGCTAGTGCAGCGGGGAATCCAAAATGGAGTTGAAGGTCTTTATATCGTTTATGGTGATAAACTCAGAAAAATGGAGCCCAATATCTCCCCTCACGCAGTAGCCGCGCTGTATGCACCTTCAGCCGGGATCGTCTGCCCCTATGAGTTGACATTACATGCCGCTGAAAATGCGGTCCAAAACGGTGTAGAGCTGAAGCTTGAATGTGAAGTCACTTCAATTCGGCATGAAAACCGGCGTTTTATCCTGACTACACCAAAAGGTGTGCTGGAAACCAGATATCTGGTGAATGCTGCTGGGGTGAACGCTGATAGAATTTCACAACTCATTGGTGATCAAAGCTTTACCATTCACCCCAGAAAAGGTGAATATGTGCTGCTGGATAAACAATTTGGAAGCACTGTAAACCATGTTGTCTTCCAGTTGCCTTCAGAAAAAAGCAAAGGGGTGCTTGTTACACCAACCGTGGATGGAAACCTTCTTGTCGGGCCTAATGCAAAGGAAATTCCCGACAGAGAAGATACCTCTACCACAACAGAAGGGTTGCAGGAGATTATTACTACCGCCCGCAAATCAATCCCTTCCCTTGATCTACGGGGTATCATCACTTCGTTTGCCGGGCTTCGGGCTGGTACAGAGGAAGGGGATTTTATCATCAGGCCTTCCATGGTTAATTCCAGTTTCATTCATGTGGCCGGCATAGAATCACCCGGCCTGACAGCCGCACCGGTTATTGGAGAAATGGTTGTTCAACTGCTTGAAGAAAATGGCCTCCGGCTGGTTCATAAAAAGAGCTTTAACCCTTGTGTGCAACCTGTTCAAACAACGCGCCATAAGAACACAGAGCAATGGAATGCGCTCATTAAAAGCAATCCCCAGTATGGAAGGATTGTCTGCCGTTGTGAGAAAATCACCGAAGGTGATATTCTGGCAAGCATTCACCGCACCATCGGTGCTACAAACCTGGACGCAGTAAAAAGAAGAACCCGGGCTGGAATGGGCCGGTGCCAGGGTGGCTTCTGCAGCCCCAGGATTGTAGAGATCCTTTCCCGGGAATTGAATCTTCTGCCAGAGCAAATCACAAAAACCGGCGGAAACTCACAGATATTATCGGGGAAAACTAAAACAACAAGGGTTCATAAGACCAATCAAGAGGAATAGATGAAATAAATGAAGCACACCCGTCTTCATGTGTTGACAAGCTTGAATGGGCTGTATTCACTATCAATTGTGTTGAACCAGACACACCGGATGATAACATTTATTTCAATGTTCTGTTAACGGAAAAGGGGCAAAATGCCATGAACGAAAAAAAAGCAGATTTAGTGATTATCGGCGGCGGTCCGGCCGGAATGGCAGCTGCCATTGAAGCCTCTAAAAAAGGCATTCAGGACATCGTTATTCTTGAAAGAGAAAAGAGCCTTGGAGGAATCTTACAGCAGTGCATTCACAACGGTTTTGGCCTTCACTATTTTGGTGAGGAGCTGACCGGGCCCGAATATGCATGGCGATTTATTGATGAGGTTGCGGCCAGGGGCATATCCTATTCTTTGGAAACCACCGTTTTATCTGTTGATTCCGATAAGCGTGTTACAGCGGTGAATAGCTGTGAAGGGCTGTTTACGCTGAAGGCCAGAGCCATCGTGCTGGCCATGGGCTGTCGCGAACGCACCAGAGGGGCTTTGAACATCCCGGGGACACGGCCTGCAGGTATCTATACCGCTGGCGCCGCACAAAAATACGTGAATATCCATGGTTTGATGCCTGGCAAATCCGTTGTTATTCTGGGTTCGGGGGATATAGGCCTTATCATGGCAAGAAGGCTGACGCTCGAGGGCGCTCAGGTGAAAATGGTCTGCGAGCTTCTGCCTTATTCCGGTGGTCTAACCCGAAATATTGTACAATGTCTGGATGATTTCAACATACCATTAAAGCTCAATCACACCGTTGTCGGCATACAGGGCAGGGAACGGCTTGAAGGGGTCACCATTGCCCGGGTGGGTTCGGACAAAAAGCCAGATACAGATACCTGTGAATTTGTTCCTTGCGATACCCTGCTGTTGTCTGTGGGCCTTATCCCCGAAAATGAGCTGTCTCGTGAGGCCGGTGTGGATATCCATGATATTACCTCAGGCCCGGTAGTGGATGACTGCATGCAAACCTCTGTGGACGGTATTTTTGCCTGCGGAAATGTCGTGCATGTACATGATCTGGTTGATTATGTATCCATGGAAGGTGCCAGAGCCGGTGAATGCGCTGCGAAGTACATCCGGGGATATGAACCGGTGAAGGGGAATGTCATTCCTGTTGTCGCAGGAGATGGCATACGCTATACCGTTCCACAGAAGATTGAGCTCAATACCGAGCAGGAAAAAGTAAAGCTGTTTTTCCGTGTTACCGATGTTTTCAGAGACATTGTGATTGTGGTAAAGCTTGATGACAGGATCATTCTGAAACGCAAAAAGGTGAAAGCCGCACCCGGAGAAATGGAAAGCCTGGAGGTGTCGGTTGCTTTGCTGCGTTCGGTGCCCAATCCGCAGAAGCTTTGCATTGAGCTTGAAATGACCAGGGAGGGTTCGTAAATGCCGCAGAAGAAATTGGTCTGTATTGTCTGCCCTGTAGGGTGTCAGATGGTAGTCAGTCAAAACGAAACAGGTATTGAAAAGGTGTCAGGAAATCAGTGCAAGCGGGGACGAGAATATGCCATTGCCGAGTGCACCAACCCTGTACGAACCGTTACCAGCACGATTGCAGTGTTGAACGGCGAGCTGCCGGTTGCACCTGTTAAAACAGACAAGCCCATTCCAAAACAACTGATATCTGAGTGCATGCGGGAAATCAATCAATGCATCGCTCAGGCACCAGTGAGGATTGGTGATATTATCATCCGAAATATTCTTGATACCGGCTCCAATATTATGGCTACTTCAAACATCAGTGCAGCAGAGGAAATAAACGATGACAAAAAGCTGCCATAATGGTAACATTAGTACTTGAAGCGAGGTACTGTGATGAAGCTGAAGGATAAGAAAATTTATATATTGGACATGGACGGAACCTTTTATCTGGGGAACAAATTGATAGACGGCTCACTGCGTTTTATCGAAAAACTGCGGGAAGCCGGAAAAAAATTCATGTTTTTCACCAATAACTCCTCGCGAACCTCCGAGTATTATATCACTAAGCTTGAGGGTATGAGATGCCGCATAACAGGTGATCAAATTGCCACCTCCGGTGATGTGACCATCAAC
>JAAYJG010000220.1 GCA_012523055.1 Ruminiclostridium sp.
CTATATTTTACACCAGTATTGTAAATACCACAATGTCGGGAATAACAAAACCCGAAACGAGAGAAGCTCCGCCACGTTTCTGGCTTCGCATAAATTTCTTGACAAAGCAACGGTTCCGGTATACAATATTTCAGTGTCTGATTTCAGCATGGAATACTCATGCTGTTTTTGCTTGCGCGGGTTCGCTGCTTTGCGGCACTGCCAGGCAAACAGATGGAAAGCGCATGTTTATATGGTGCGATAATGGCGAATTCCCCATCACTGGGGTTTATGCCGATAGAAAAACGGGAGGGTCATCATCGTGCTCGAGGATTTAAGACAGCGCAGGAAGACCGTAGGGCTTAAGCAAACCATGAAAGCTGTGGAAGCCAACCAGGCTCAGGTTGTTTATTTGGCAGAGGATGCGGACGAGCGCCTGGTTGCCGCTGTACTGGCGGCATGCCACAATAAAAACATTCCGGTTCACAGTGCGGAAAGCATGAAGCTTTTGGGTAAAGCTTGCGGAATTGATGTTGGGACCGCTGTTGCGGCTGTTACAATTGACGAATAAGGTTTGTCCCCGTAAAAAGCCTGCCTCGGATATACAGGGCGAAAAAGGGGAGAATGGAACTGCTATCTTATCTCATCCCGCGAGGGGTGAAGTAAATAGAATTAACCAAAAGGAGGTGAACAAGGAATGCCGACATTTAATCAGTTGGTCAGAAAAGGAAGGGAAAAGGTAACAAGAAAGTCCAATTCTCCGGCTCTTCAACATGGCGTCAACTCTCTGAAAAAGGAAATCACCGATGTATCCAGCCCGCAAAAGCGTGGTGTGTGTACGGTTGTGAAGACGGTTACCCCTAAAAAGCCGAACTCGGCTCTTCGTAAGGTTGCCAGGGTGCGTTTATCCAATCAGAATGAAGTGACAGCCTATATTCCCGGTATCGGCCACAATCTCCAGGAACACAGCGTGGTGCTGATTCGCGGAGGACGTGTAAAGGACTTGCCTGGCGTACGTTACCATATTGTTCGTGGAACCCTTGATACAGCCGGTGTGGCGAAGAGAATGCAGAGCCGCTCCAAATACGGCGCGAAAAGACCAAAGAAGTAAGCATTCATCAACAAATTTCGGAAATTTCATACAGGATGCTGCAGCGTGGAAAGCACGTTGTTTCATATAGAATTGAGCAACTGCCAGCGCTGACGTTCCGGAGGTTCCGGGGCGAGTACCTGTGATACGCAGGCAAAGCCTGTAGTTATCATGTAAAGGAGGGAAGGAAAGTGCCAAGAAGAGGACATGTGCCCAAAAGGGATGTTTTACCGGATCCAATCTATAATGACAAGATTGTGACAAAGCTCATCAACAACATTATGCTGGACGGTAAAAGAGGAGTTGCTCAAAAGATCACCTATGATGCTTTTGACATCATCCGCGAAAAAACAGGGAAGGATCCCCGTGAAGTATTTGAACAAGCACTGAACAATATCATGCCGGTACTGGAAGTAAAGGCAAGAAGAGTTGGTGGTGCCACATACCAGGTACCGATGGAGGTTCGCCCCGAAAGACGGCAGGCTCTTGGTTTACGCTGGCTGACGAATTTTTCTCGCAAAAGAAGCGAACGTACCATGAGTGCAAGGCTGGCCGGTGAAATCATGGATGCGGTCAACAATGCCGGTAACTCAGTCAAGAAAAAGGACGATACACATAAGATGGCAGAAGCCAATAAAGCATTTGCACATTACAGGTGGTAATCTGCATGGAGAACTTTGGAGAGGAGGACATAGATGCCTCGGGAATTTAGTTTGGCAAATACAAGAAATATTGGTATCATGGCGCATATCGATGCAGGGAAAACAACCACCACCGAACGTATTCTGTTCTATACCGGAAGGACCCATAAGCTCGGCGAAGTGCACGAAGGTGCAGCGACAATGGACTGGATGGAGCAGGAACAGGAAAGAGGAATTACAATCACATCGGCTGCAACGACTGCTCAGTGGAAGGGGAACAGGATTAACATTATCGACACACCTGGACACGTTGACTTTACAGTAGAAGTGGAACGTTCCTTAAGGGTGCTCGATGGCTCGGTCACGCTTTTTTGCGCGAAGGGCGGCGTCGAACCCCAATCTGAGACTGTTTGGCGTCAGGCCGATAAATATAGAGTTCCAAGGCTTGCCCATGTGAATAAAATGGACATCATGGGTGCAGATTTTTTCAACTGCATCAAAATGATGAAGGATCGCCTGAAAGCAAACGCGGTGCCGATCCAGCTTCCCATAGGGAAGGAAGATCATTTTTACGGGATTGTCGATCTGGTGAAAATGAAAGCTTATTACTACAGGGACGACCTGGGCAAGCAGATTGATGAAACCGATATCCCTGAAGACATGAAAGAGCTTGCGGAGGAATACCATGCAAAGCTGGTCGAGGCGGTAGCCGAGCAGGATGAAGAGTTGACCATGAAGTACCTGGAGGGCGAAGAACTAACCATTGAGGAGATCAAAAAAGGTATTCGCCTTGCAACCATCAATGTTGCGATGATCCCTGTAACATGCGGATCATCCTATAAAAACAAAGGGGTACAGAAGCTGCTCGACTGTATTATCGACTATATGCCGTCACCGTTGGATGTTCCGCCGGTAAATGGTTTGCTTCCGGATTCCGAAGAACTGGAAGAGGTTCAAAGACCTTCAGACGACAATGCTCCATTTTCTGCACTGGCATTCAAAATCATGGTGGATCCATTTGTCGGCAAGCTGGCCTTTTTCCGCGCTTACTCCGGGACAATGAACTCGGGCTCCTACGTATTAAATTCAACAAAGGGAAAACGTGAGCGTATCGGCAGAATTCTGCAGATGCATGCAAACCACCGCGAAGAACTTACAACGGTTTATTCGGGGGATATTGCCGCAGCTGTAGGCCTGAAGTTTACTACCACGGGGGACACCCTTTGTGATGAAAACCATCCGATCATTCTCGAATCCATGGAGTTCCCTGAACCGGTCATCAATGTGGCTATCGAGCCCAAAACCAAGGTGGGCCAGGAAAAGATGTCCATTGCGCTGCAAAAGTTGGCAGAAGAGGATCCTACCTTCCGTGTTTCCACCAATCAGGAGACGGGGCAGACCATTATTGCCGGAATGGGTGAACTGCATCTGGAAATCATCGTGGATCGGTTGTTGCGGGAGTTCAAGGTTGAGGCCAATGTCGGAAAGCCGCAGGTATCCTACAAGGAAACCATTCGCAAGGCTGTCGAGGCCGAAGGGAAATTTGTGCGTCAATCCGGTGGCCACGGACAATACGGTCACTGTAAAATCAGGATGGAACCTCTTGAGACAGGTGGTTATGAGTTTGTCAACGCTATTGTCGGCGGTGTTGTTCCCAAGGAATACATCCCAGCGGTAGACGCAGGTATCAGAGATGCCATGAATACAGGTGTTATTGCCGGATATCAGGTTCTCGACATCAAGGTGACGCTCTACGACGGTTCCTACCATGAAGTGGACTCATCAGAAATGGCATTTAAAATTGCCGGTTCGATGGCCTTCAAGGAAGCCATGAGAAAAGCGGATCCTGTCCTTCTCGAACCCATTATGAAGGTAGAGGTGACTACTCCTGAAGAGTACATGGGCGACGTCATCGGCGATTTGAATGCACGCCGCGGACGCATTGAGGGCATGGAAGCTCGCATGGGTGCCCAGGTAATTGCAGCTTTTGTGCCTCTGAGTGAAATGTTTGGATATGCAACGGATCTTCGTTCCAAATCCCAGGGACGTGCGGTCTACTCAATGCATTTTGACCATTACTCCGAAGTTCCCAAAAGCATTCAGGATAAGTTAACCGAGGGTACGGTATAACAGAGCTTGCGGCGGTTGACAGATGAAGCCGGAATGGTATAGTATAATAAATACTGGCTTTTATATTTGATAACAACAGGTGTAAGCTTAAAACAGCATAGGTCGGTAAGGAAATGCAGAGAATATTTCCAACGGCCAAAGAAAAACACAGTTGAATTTTAATAAAACAAAATATATAATGATCAACAGTTACCGAACTGTATAAGGAGGAGAATTTCGATGGCAAAAGCTAAATTCGAAAGAAACAAACCCCATGTGAACATTGGAACCATTGGTCACGTTGACCACGGTAAGACCTCTTTGACTGCGGCAATCACAAAGGTATTGTCCTTTGGAGACAAAAACATAGTCATTAAATCATATGAACAGATTGACTCAGCTCCCGAAGAAAAAGAAAGAGGAATTACCATCAATACTTCCCACGTTGAGTATGAAACCAAAAACCGTCACTATGCTCACGTTGACTGCCCGGGCCACGCCGACTATGTTAAGAACATGATCACCGGTGCTGCCCAGATGGATGGTGCCATCCTGGTTGTTTCCGCTGCTGACGGCCCGATGCCGCAAACCCGCGAACACATCCTGCTGTCCCATCAGGTTGGCGTTAACTACATCGTTGTTTTCCTGAACAAATGTGATCAGGTTGACGATGATGAACTGATCGAGCTGGTTGAAATGGAACTCAGAGAGCTGCTTAGCCAATACGAATTCCCCGGTGACGATATTCCGATCATCCGCGGGTCCGCTCTGGTTGCTCTTGAATGCAGCTCCACCGATCCAAGTGCTCCTGATTACGAACCCATTATTAAGCTGATGGAGGCTGTTGATGCCTATATCCCAACTCCGGAACGCGCAACCGATCGTCCCTTCCTGATGTCCGTAGAAGACGTGTTCACCATTACCGGCCGCGGCACCGTTGCTACCGGCAGGGTTGAAAGAGGAACACTGAAGGTTGGCGAAGAAGTTGAAATCGTTGGTCTTGCAGACGCTCCGAGAAAGACCGTCGTTACCGGCGTTGAAATGTTCAGAAAGCTGTTGGATCAGGCATTCGCAGGCGATAACATCGGCGCTCTGTTAAGAGGCGTTCAAAGAACAGACATCGAAAGAGGTCAGGTTCTGGCAAAGCCCGGTTCCATCACCCCTCATACCGACTTCACCGCTGAAGTATACGTTCTGACCAAGGAAGAAGGCGGAAGACATACCCCGTTCTTCAACGGCTACAGACCGCAGTTCTTCTTCAGAACCACTGACGTTACCGGGAACATCAAGCTTCCGGAAGGCGTGGAAATGGTTATGCCTGGTGATAACATCACCATGACCATCAACCTGATCACCCC
>JAAYJG010000221.1 GCA_012523055.1 Ruminiclostridium sp.
CGCATAAGTACCATTTACCTGCATTAATTCCTCATGCGTAGAAAATACACCTGTACCGTTTTCTAAAAATAGCACTTTATCAAATGATGGAAACAGGTATAGACGGTGAGAAATGATAATTATAATTTTATCTTTCATCAGCATACGCAGGTTTTTGAAGATTTCTTTCTCCGTTATTCTATCAACCGCTGAAAAGGGATCATCTAAAATCATAATATGCGCAGCGTTATAAATGGTACGAGCCAGGGCAGTCCGTGCCTGCTGGCCGCCCGAAAGTCTTATGCCGCCGCTGCCAGTTATAGTGGAGGCACCCTGGGGCATTTGTGCTATTTCTTCATCGAGGCATACTGCTTGAAGGTAAGGCGTAATATCTCTTTGCTCTCCCAACCGGATATTTTCCCCGATACTGTCGCTTATCAGTTCCGGCTCGTGTCCCATATAGGAAACCAATCTGCTGCGTTCATAGTCGCTTAGATCGGATAATTCCCGTCTCCATACCTGTATGCTCCCACCATAGGGAAGCTCACCAATGAATGCCTTGCCCAGCGTGGACTTGCCGCAGGCGATGGGTCCTGTTACACCGATGATCTGTCCTGGGCAGGCAGAAAAAGAAATATTTTTTAATATCCAGGGACTTCCCGACCAGCGAAGTGATAAATTGGATACGACGAGCTTTACAGGGATTGAAAAATCAATAGAGGTGTGTGTATTCGGCTCTACATATTCCTTCATCATCGGTTTTATTCTCGCCCATGATACTTTTGCTTTTTGCACCGAGTTAAACAGTTTTGCCGCCTTTGAGGATTTAAGCGCCATTCTTGTAAAGGTGGAAAGAAAGGTGGTAAAGGCAGCGATATCCCAATTGGTCCATCCTGTCCCCAGGCTGTTTTTTGCTCCAAAATAAATGATCAGGACAGCACCGCTCATAGATATAATATTATATAGCGGTTGCATCGTGTTTTCCCATATATTTGCTGAAACAGCACGTTTTTCGTAGTCCTTCAGGTGGGATTCATAAGCTGTGTCACGGCCTTGCTCGCTGCCATAAATACGATAGGTGACGGCATTTGAGATTCTGTCCATGGTTGCATTGTTCAGTTTATCTGCACTTTTTTTGTATTCCACATTGTAATGTGTGATTCTGGATTTAAGCCGCCCGGCGATAAAATATGCAACGAGTATGAAGATACACGAAATCAAAGTGAGTCGCCAGTCATAAAAGAAAAGCAAAGAAAGATAAGCTATAAGCACTACACCGGTATCGAAAACCTCTGTGGTAAACTTCCTCATTCCCTCCACACAGGCGTCTACATCGGATATGGCTTTGGTCATTACTGTGCCAAGGCTCTCCTTCTCCAATTCATCCTTACTCATGTTTACCAGGCTGTTATACAGCATATGACGCATATTTCGACTGGTATTATTGGCAAAACGTCTCACATAAAACCGCTTTATGCTGCGCAGAAGCTGTACAATGAGAATGACGGCAAGGTAAGTAATAGCAAGACTAACCATGGAATGGAAGTCTTTATTTCCCTTAAGAATGTCCAGCAACCGCTGCGCCAGCAACCCTTCGAAATAGGGACCGGCAAGCATACCGATGTTATAAAGTATGCCTGAAACTGTTATCAATGATAAAGCCCATAAATCCAATTTGAAATAGGACAGAATGCGGTTGGACGTTGTTACGTTTTTGATATGCTGATGCTGGATCATTTTTAACAACCTCTCTTATAAAGCGTCTCATGAGGTTTTAAAAGCCTGCTTTGCTCCCGACTATTGAGCGTGTATAAAGACTATCGGGAACACGGCAGAACTCAGCGTCTTCCCGGGGTATAACGGCTTCTTCCAACCATTTGTAAACAGCGCATCAACAGAAATTTTTCAGCAGGTCGGCTTTTTCAGTGTACTACATCCATTTATATATTTCCATCTTCATGTGCTATTTTTGTGACTTTTATATCAACGCGGATGAAATACAAATGCAGTCATTTAGCGAATGAAATATGTCAGATGTGGGCTGGCAGTTCACCTTTTTCATTTTAGTGTTATGTAAAATGAAGATGTCAATGACAGATTGACAAATAAATCAAAATAGGAGAAAGACTATGAAGAAGAAATCTGCAATAAGTTCATTTTCTCTTTTGCTGATTTTTGCTCTAATCCTTGCGATGCTTTTACCAACTTATGCGGATGACATCAATGAGGCAGAAACAAAAGCGGCAGCACTGAAAAAGCTTGGATTGTTCAAAGGGGTGTCCGAGAGTGATTTCGACCTTGACAGAGCACCAACCCGCGTGGAAGCTATGGTGATGATGATTCGCACACTGGGCAAGGAAGCAGAGGCGCTGGAGATGGGTGGAACGCATCCATTCACCGACGTACCGGCCTGGGCGGACACTGTGATACCTTCCGGTATGGTATGTTCCCCCGGGATAAACATGGGATCCCCGGGATCAACTTCTATAACCTTCCAGGTGTTGTCATATAAGGCATATATAAGCGCATCGTAGTTATAAGCAGTGAAAACTTCCGATTTGGGTTCGTTCACAAAATCAATTGCCTTTCCGTAATCCTCCTTTTTGAATACGCCTTCTTCCATCAATTTATTGGACAATGTCTGGCCGCCGCCCTTCAGGCCGGCCTCCAAAGAAGCCCAGGAGACCAGAACTACATCTGATCGCAGAAAATTCGCTGTATCCACACCCTCAGGAAGGATGCCAACAGCCTTTTCCAGTACATCCGGTGCGTCCCACGAAAATTCACACGCTGTGTCACTATAACCAAGCGCCCTGAGCATGAAGGTCAGATACATATCTGAATCCGCGTTGCCCGTGCCGAAGCTTGTATCTCCCGAGCAGGGGCGCAGCGGATATGAGAACCTTAATTTTATGTCGGAGATGAAGAACCTTGAGATATTTGAAGCAAAAGGTGCAGGAATCAAGGATATTTCTGCTCTTGGCAATTTACCGAAGCTATGGAGCGTATTTTTGTCAGACAATCTGATTACCGATATCAGCCCGCTTGCAAAACTTACCACGCTGAAAGAATTGGCGCTGAGCAACAATCCAATAACGGATTACAGCCCGCTTAAAGATATTTATGGCCAGCTTGAAAGCAAGGACTTCGAAATGAACTAAAAGTGTAATCACGGGGACGGTTCTTTTGATTATACTAATCAAAAGAACCGTCCCCGTGATTAAAGAACCATCCCCATATATCCTCATGTTTTATATGTTTCAGATGAGCTGGCGCTTGTTTCTCTCGGCCTCCAGGTCGATTCCGTCATCTTCGTACCAAATCGAATGAATCAGATCCACGCAACAGGGTTCGCCCTGCTGAAATTCAATCCGGTGCGGCGTCTCAATTTTCAACGTTTGATCGCCGATCCTGACAAAATATTCAATATTATCGGTTAGGATCATCCGCTTTTCAATCTTCGTACGATAACCCTTCAAACGGTTCAGATGAATTTCATTGGGTCGAACGGCCAGCAGCATTTCGGGCCTGGTTGCTTTTTCGGTATTGCACGGAAGCTCCTGGGACAAATCGCCTTTTGGATATGCCTTGCCATCCCTTATCTCAACCCGGAGGAAGCTGGATTGTCCCAGAAAATTATGTACAAACCGATTGACTGGCTTATTGTACAGATTTGCTGGAGTATCAACCTGGATGATTCGGCCCATATCCATCACCAGCATCCGATGGGACAGAGCCATCGCTTCGGATTGATCATGGGTTACAAAGAGGATCGTAAAATTGAACTTTTTCTGTAGTTCCTTAATTTCAAACCGCATGGATTCGCGAAGCTTCGGATCCAGGTTGGACAAGGGCTCATCCAGCAGTAAAATCCGGGGGCTGGTCACAATCGCCCTTGCCAGGGCAATCCGTTGCTGCTGCCCGCCTGAAAGCTCCGATGGGTAAACACCTTCCAGCCCTTCCAGGTTTGTATGCCGCAGCACAATCTGGGTCAGACGCTTGATTTCGCTTTTGTTCACCTTTTTTACCTTCAGGGGAAATGCCACATTTTCAAAAACATTCATGTGAGGCCAGACCGCAAATGCCTGAAAAACCATTCCCAGGCCTCTTTCCTCCGGGGGGATGTAGATGTTCTTCTCTTTGATCGAAACCGGCTTTCCGCCCAGATAGATCTCTCCCTCCGACAGATCCTCAAAGCCGGCAATCATCCGCAGGGTGGTTGTTTTTCCGCAGCCCGAAGGGCCCAAAAAGGAAAAACATTCGCCTTCCTCCACCGATAAATTGAAATGATCGACTGCGGTAACAGAACCCAGTGTTTTCGTCGTAAATTTCTTGGATACGTTTTTCAGGATAATCTGATGCATGCGTGCTAAACCCCCTTACGATCCTTCGTGATTTGCGTAACAATTGCGTTGCAGACAATGATTAACACAATGGCGATGGAAGCAAGTGCTGAGGCCTGTGTGATATACCCGTCGCTTCTGAGCGAATAAATCGCAACCCCCAGGGTTCTCGTATAGGGGCCGTACAGCAGCACCGACGTGGTCAGCTCCCGCATTGCCGGCAGGAAAATCAGGAAGAAGCCCGATACCATTGCGGGCCGTATCAAAGGCAGGGTGATGTCCTTCAGAGATTCCATGTGAGAGGCCCCGCAGGATCGCGCGGCGTCTTCAAGGGAGTGATGGACCTGGTGCAGCGAAGCGGATGCGGATTTCATCGAGAACGACAAATATCGGGCAATATAAGCGATTAAAATGATCCATATCGTATTGTACAGGTTGATTTTGGCGATTGCGCCCGACCACGCTAGGATCACGCCGATGGCCAGTACGGTTCCGGGTATCGAATAGGGAAGGATGGAGATAACCTCCAGAATCCCCTTGCCCTTTGGCCTGATCTTGTTGATGACATATGCGATCATCACGCCAAGAAACATCGCGATGACACCCGCGCCCACAGACAGAAACAGGGAATTCAGGATGGAGTCCTTCACCATCTTGTTATTGAACAATATGTTCTGATAATTCTTCAGGGTGAAATTTTCCGGTGAGATGGGAAGTCCATAAGCCTTCAGCAACCCAACCAGGAAAATCATGATCAGAGGAACCAGTACGATGACGACAAGGGAAAGGAATGCGAATACAAGCAGCGGATATTTGGCGCCTCGCAGCTTTATCAGCATCGGGCGCATGCTTTTTCCCTTGATGATATCGTAGCTTCCCGAGCGCAGAACAGAACGCTGCAGAATCAGAGCCAAAGCAACAATGACAATTAGCAGCACCGATAAGGCGGTGCCTTCCCGTATCCCCTGAAAATCACCGGCTGCGCGATTGATCAGCTGGTAGATTTTTGTCGGAAGCGTATATATATTTTGGGAAAAACCCAGGATGGAAGGAACGCCGAAATGGGAAAGTGAAGAGATCAGGATCAGCAGAGCACCGGCTGAAATAGCTGGAAGAACCAGGGGCAGCGTTATCTTCCGTATCACATAGCCCTGGCGCGCACCCGCGATGCGGGCCGACTCCTCCAGGGTTGGATCCATCCTTTCCAAAGCGCTGACCACCTGCATGAACACGAAGGGGAAATAATAGGATACCTCCACAAATACGATCCCCCAAACCGAGTTGATATTGATGGGCGATTCGGTGAAATGAAAGACGCGCATCAACCAGTTGTTCAGGTATCCGCCCCTGCCCGATAGAATCAGATCCCATGCCATGGCACCGAAAAAAGGCGGAAACATATAGGGTATCGTAAACAGAGCCCGCATCAGTCCTTTGCAGGGAATGTCGCTTCTGCCCAGCAGCCAGGCGTAGAAAATGCCCATCGTGGTGCCAAGGACTGTAACACACAGCCCGATGACAATGGTGTTTTTGATTGCGCCAACATTATCACGGTTCAGGATCACGTCCACAAACAACCGGATATCGAAAGCTCCCTCATGGAAAAACGCGTTATAAATGATCATAAAGACCGGTATGATCACAACAATGAATAAAATGATAAAGCTCAGTGTGGTCAATACACCGTCCAGGCTTATTTTTTTTCCATCCTGAAGCGCCAAATCTCTGTTTTTCATACCCAATCTCATGCTTCAACCCCCTCGTGCGGTTCTTCATAATACAGCGCTCTTGCGAATTCGAGTCCGACCATTTCTCCTTCCCTATATTCCCGTGTCCTCAATACATCCAGAGTATTTTGCTGTACTCGAATCTGTCGATTCCCCAGTTGGATGAAATAATTGTAAAGGTTGCCCAAAAAAGTCGCGCTTTTCACTTCACCGCGTATGGGGGAGCTATCATTGAAAAGAATATCCATCGGGCGTACTCCCATCACGGGACTTCTGAGATTGTTTATTTCGGGCGGAATCCCATCCCTGATCTTCATTTGTTCGCCAACGCTGATGTACAGTCCGTCCTTCTTTTTTGCGACAGGAATGAAGTTGGACACTCCCACGAAGGTGAACACAAACCGGTTTGCGGGCCTGTAGATGATCTCCTCATCGGTGCCGGTCTGGCACAGATGCCCCTTTGCATCCAGAATAGCGATCCTGTCACACAGCCTTAAGGCCGCTTCCTGATCGTGGGTGATATAGAGGATGGTCGTTCCGGTGTTTTTCTGAATGAGCCGGATCTCTTCCAACATTTCTTCCCTGAGCTTTAGATCCAGGTTTGTAATGGGCTCGTCCAGTACGATGAGCTTGCCTGAGGTTACCAGAGCCCGCGCAATGGCCACTCTTTGCTGCTGTCCGCCGGATAGCTGGGAGGGCAGATGCTTTTTGTAATCGGTCATTCTCACCTGGGACAGCGCGTAATCGGCTCTTTTAACGATTTCTTCCTTTGCGATTCTTCTTTTTCTCATGGGATAGGTGATGTTATCATAGACGGATAAATGGGGCCAGACGGCATAATCCTGGAACACGACACCGATATTCCTTTTCTCGGGCGGCATATTGATTCGTTTTTCCGCACTAAAAACACAGGTGTCTCCAATGGAGATACTGCCCTTCTCAGGCTTGATGAACCCGCAAAGACAGCGAACCAGGGTTGTCTTCCCGCAGCCCGAAGGGCCGACAATGCCCATAATCTGGCCTTCATCCAATCTCAGCGAAAAATCCTCCAGGATGGTGTTCGTACCATAACGGAAGGTAATGTGATCAAATTTTACACTTGCCATAGCTTACCTCAACTGGTTGTTCAAAAAGAACGGATAAGATGGGGGAGTGCTGCCACTCCCCGGATGCGAAGCTTTTGCGTACTTTGTGTCTTTTACTTGAAAATGCTGTCATATTCGGACAGAATCTCAGAGTCATGATCGGCGATATAAGCATCGTCCACTGCCATAGACCTTGCAATGATCTGTTCAATGGATAATGCGCCTTCCTTGATGACATCGCTGCGAATGGGTGAGCAGTCATTATCGGCCAGGATCCTCTGACCTTCCACCGATAAAATGAAATCATACAGCAGCCTGGCGTTTTCCTGGTTCTTTGAGCCCTTTATCAAGGCGATCGGGCTTGAAATGGCAATCAAATCCTCGTCGGGATAAACGAATTTAATGGTCGAACCATCTTTTTCCAGGGTTTGGGTGACATAGTCTACTGCGATGCAAACCTTATAGGCGTTCGCTGCAACCTTGGTATGGGTAGAGGTGGTACCGCTCTCAAGCTCGGTACCGTACTCCTTCAGCTTTTTGAAAAAATCAACGCCATATTTGTCGCTGGACATCATTCCAGCCACCAAATAGAAGGTGGTTCCGGATTCGCCCGGATCGGTCATGACAATCTGGTTTCTGAATTCTTCCTTCAGCAAATCATTCCATACTCTGGGCGCATTTTCTTCCGTTACGGTATTGGTGTTATAGGCAAACCCCATTGCTACCAATCTGGCGCCGACGAAATAATTGTCAGGATCCCTGAATGCCGTATCAATCTTCGATGCTTCCGGTGATTCATAAGCTTCCAGAATGCCCTGCTCCTTGAAGGTGATATAGTTCGAGGGGTCTCCCACCCAAACCACGTCACAGGCAATCTGCCCGGATTGCTTTTCTGTCGCAAGCTTTGTAGCCACTTTGCTGGTTCCTGCCGCATAATAGTCCATTTTTATACCGGGGTATTTGCTCATAAAGCCCGTCTTTATAGCATCCAGCTGTGCTTCCTTTAAAGAGGAGTAAAGCATTACGCTGCCGGAAGCTTCCTTGCCCCCCGAGGTTTCTTCAATAACGGGCTCGCTGGTCTGCGGCACCGGCAGCGGAGTTATTCCTGTACAGGCCGCAAGAGTAATCATCAATGCAACAGCAGTGAATAAAACGATGAACCTTTTCAACATTCTCAAACCCTCCCTCAATTTAAATTATGCGATGCAATTTTCTGATTTCGCTTTCAGCATAGCAAACAAAATCAATTATGGAAGTATAAATAATGGATAATGATGGTGATCTCCAATATTTAAACTACCCTTTTACAGTGGTTTCCTATAAATTAAATATGGGAGGATATGCCGCAAACAGCATTGAAAACCATTTGTTCATTCGATATGATGAAGATGAGGTGAATCGGATGTTGCAGAAAATATCGAGCCCCCTTAAAAAAGCGTTTTCAAGGTTTCCCTACAGCTTTGTAACCTGGATGTCCCACTTCGCGACATTGCTTCTTTCCTCTGTTATCATCATCATCCTGCTGAACAGGAGTTACGGGCAGGCGACTATTTCCACTATTTCCACGCTGAATGCCGAATTGACTAATTATGTGGGAAAAACCTACAGTCAGATTCAAAACATGATTAAATACAATGGCTTTTATACCTTTTATTCACCATCGGTAGCGAAACTGCGCCACTCGAAGGAACTGACCAATTTTGAGATTATATCCGGAATCCGGGAATTGAATGCCCTGGTCGGCACCAGCACTTATGTTCATTCGGTTTACGTTTATAATGCCGACAATCAATACATTTATTCCACATATGAATTGGGCTCCAATACCGTTGCTGATTTTCCCGACAGGTCCGCGGTGGAACTTTTTAAAAGAGGGGCATCTGATGAGGATTCCTTTGAACCGGTTCACCGTCCATTTATCCACAAAACCGGAAATAACACCGAGCATGTCTACTCCTTTATTCTCTATGAAACCGATAACGGCAGGGACTATAAAAATGCGCTGATGATTAACATTTATGAGAACGAATACAACAACAGCTTCTTCGGATCGAATTATAACCAGGAAATCATTCTGGTGAAGGATACCGGCCAGCTTATTTTCCATTCGGAAATGGAATCACCCGATATATCGGATGTCAGTTCGGATGTGGTGAAAGGAATTCTGGAATCAGGACAGAAGAACGGTTATATTCTGGAGGAGCGTCAAAAGGGTAAAACAGTTTACCTGTATTCCTATATGAATGAATTGGGAAGATACTTCATCCGCTATTTGAGATATGATGACATTATGGACAGCCTGACCGGCATCAGAAATCTGTCATTTTTCATTGTGATGATCATCCTCCTGTCGGGAGGTATCATTTCCATGATTATGCTGACCAGAATGTATCTGCCGCTGAAGAAAATTATCCGTTCTCTGTCCGGTAAGCCCAAGGCCGACAAGGAGAATGATTCGGTCTTAAAGAACCTTGATTACTGGGTCAAGGACAGAGTTTTGGATAAACAGGTTTATATTTCCCTGGTAAAGCAGGAATTTTTAAAGCAGCTGCTGACCTCATCGGTGTCTCAAACCAATAACCTGGAGCAGAACTTTCAGAAATACGAAATTGATCTGTCGGCACATTCGCCATTTCGCCTGGTGCTGGTGAAAAGCTTGTCTGCGGAGGACGGTGTGCGCGTCTTGAAGGAAGCCTTCCCGCAAATTCGCACCGAAGGGGTGTCGGCGGATCATCTGACGGTTCTTTTTATTCAGCCCGGGGATCCGGACAGTATTGATTCCATCTGCAATTGCCTGCTGAACAGGGGAGGCGACTTCTGTTGCAGCAGTAATCCGATTCATGATTTTTTCAGAACTGAGCGATCCTACCTGCGCATGAAGGAACTGCATGCCTTACGGATTTTTCATGTTCATACGCAGGTTTTGACGGAGGATTTCCTGAATGCTCAAAGTGGGGAAAATTTATACCCGGAAGAACAGGAAACGAAAATCGTTCAGGCACTGAGAAGCGGAAAAAACAAACAGGCGATTACATTATACCAGGAATGGCTGACCATCATATGCCGGCATCGATACAGCATCATCGTTTTTGCCTTCAAAAGGTTTTTCCTGACCATTCGATCCTTGCAGCAGCAGGTTGTATCAGCCTCGAATATGCCCCTTATGCCCGAAGATATGGAGTTTGTTGAGAGCAAGCTAAAAACGGCGGAGAGCCTCGACGAATTTAATGAGATTTTTTTTGAACTGTTCTCGCAGATATGCTGCAAAGTAATGATGGATAAAAAGTGCAGGACTGAAAAGCTGATTCGTGAAATCAAACAGATGATAGAAAAAAGCTATACCGACCCGAACCTTTCCCCGCAAAAAATTTCCGACCTGATGCACCTTTCCGTAACCTATACCGGAAAGCTGTTTCGTGCCTGTGAAAAATGCTCCATCAGCGATTATATCAATAAAACCAGAATCCTCCAGGCACAAAAGCTGTTAGAGAACGGTGATCTGACCGTCAGGGAGATCGCACAAAAATCGGGCTTTGAAAACCTGTCATACTTTTTTACGCTGTTCAAAAACTACACTCAAATGTCCCCTGCAGTTTTCCGGGACAACTGCCTGCATAATCACGGGGACGGTTCTTTTGATTAGGTTAATCGAAAGAAACCATTAAGAATTTAAGCAAAACAGACAAAGACGGTAAAAAAGCTGTCGATAATATCAGCCTGAAGGTGGAAGCAGGAGATATCTTTGGTTTCATCAGCCACATAATGCCGTGATTGCTGAGGTATTCCGCCAGCATTGCCAGGAGTAAAAGGCACCCGTCCTGTTATCAGGGCGGGCGCTGGTTATGGAGGTGTATCCTATTAAATTGTTTTTACTGTTGCTCCAGAACACTGGCATGTGCTACAGTATAAACACTTAGGGTGGTCTCCTGTTGTTTTTCAAAAAACTAAAAAATAAATCAAAGCCGCAACATTTTTCTTTGATTCTTCTTATCTCGGGAACCTTATTGCTTATTAAAACTTATATTAGCTAAAATACTATTATGAATTGCGTTGTTCGCTAAATGGGTATATCCTGATATTATAATAGTTAAAATGAGGTGGTAAAGAATTGAAGGTATCATCCACAGAGGTTCAGAATAACTTTGGAAAGTACTTAAAATATGTTGAATTGAATGAAGAAATCATTGTAACGAAGAAAGGCCGGGAGGTTGCGAAAATAACGCGTTTCCAGGGCGATGCCAGCGTTATGGAAGGTTCAGCCGAATACAGAACAACAGGCGGATGGGTAACCTATGAAGAATTCCTCGAGCTTGTGGAAGCCTCAGAGCAACGCTTTGAACTGATCGATGGAGTTGTGTATAATCTTGCCGCTCCAACCTTTGCACATCAGCATATTGTTCACGAAATTCACGGAAGCTTTTATAATTGGTTCAAAGACAAAAAATGCATCCCGCTTACTTCGCCTTTTGATGTGACTTTTATGAAATCCAAAGAGAATACTTGTGTTGTTCAGCCTGATATCATTGTAATATGCGATAAGGAAAACATAAATAAAAAAGGAAAATATAAAGGTGTTCCCACACTCGTGATCGAAGTGCTTTCTCCATCCACCAGAAGCAAGGACATGTTGAAAAAGCTTGATTTGTACAAGCAATGCGGGGTAAAAGAGTACTGGATCGTGGACCCGCAAAATACTCAAATTTTCGTTTATTCCCTGGAAAAGAACGACATCCGCAACAGTAAGGCCTATCGAAAAGGAGCTGACGCTAATGTCGTTTCCGATTACTTCAGGGGGCTTCAGGTTTCCATGAACGATATTTTCGAATGTAAATAAATAGCGCCTTATTGGAGCTGCGGTGTTCCCAAAGGCATCATAGCTGTGATGACAGCCTGCGCTTGCGTAAAGGGTATGCCCGTATGACAGGCGGGAAGTGGACGGAGGGAATGCTGCGTGGAATGCTCACCAATGAGAAATACAAAGTCGATTTCACTTTGCAGAAGTACTGCACTCAGGAGAACTGTAGGAACAAGTTAGCCAGAAACAAAGGACAGGTTCAAAGTTATTATATTACAGAAAACCACTAAAGCCATTATCGGTACGCTAGTTTGATAAAGGTCTTCACCAAAAAGGAGAGCAGGCCGCCGAAGTGCAAGTCAGAGGTTATAGGGGAATATATGGATAACACCAAGATAATAATAAGGTAAACCGTAGTAAAGCTTGAAGGGATTGAACCGCATGGTAGAAATATGTTTACCCGGAACTGGTGGGATGCTCCCGTTAGAGAACCGTTGGACGGCAAGCTGTTGGATAGAGTTTCAGGGCACGGCTATACTTATTGATTGCGGCGAGGGAACTCAGATTGCACTCAAAAAAGCAGGCTGTAGGTTGAGTCGGCTTGCACTGCTGCTCATTACGCACTTTCATGCCGATCATATTGCGGGACTGCCTGGATTGCTTCTGACTTTGGGCAATTATGGGAAAAATACGCCGATAACAATTGCCGGGCCTGCAGGGCTTGAACAAGTAACGGCGTCACTTATGACCATAGCACCTAATCTTCCTTATTCCATTATTTTTAAAGAGTTGGATGGAAAGAACCAGGATTTTGATCTTTTTAGTATCTGCTTTTCGTCTATGCACTTGAAACATAGAATCCCCTGCCTGGGTTATCGCATATGATATACAGGGGCAATAATTTTGGAAAGGAAATGAGCAAGACCAGAATAGCTGAAACAACGGAGGATTTTGTTCAGGCTGCACTTAGAGCAAAAAGGGCAGGATTTGATGGTGTTGAACTACATGGTTGTCACGGCTATCTAATTTCATGTTTCTTCAATAAAAGAACGAATAGAAGGACTGACGAATATGGACATGATAAAGCTCTTTTTGCCAAAGAGGTATTGTATGCTGTAAAAAAAGCATGCGGTGATGATTTTATAGTCGGCATCCGTCTTGGTGCTTTTGAACCATTGTTGGAAGATGGCAAAAACCATGCAAGATCCATCGCAGCTTTTACTGATTTTATTGACGTATCCTATGGTGCGGACTGCGATGCATTTGCCCCGGATGATTTCCCGTGTTCACCTGCAGTATATGGTGCTATGTGCATAAAAAAGGAATTAACGGATATGCCCGTCTTCGGAGTTCATAATATCAATAGCAAAGAAGATGTCATTAATGCGTTAAATACCGGAATAGATATTATAGATGTTGGTAAAGCAAGCCTGGTGGATCCCGGTTTTGCCGGAAATATTATCAATGGTGAGCCATATGGGCAGTGTCTGCACTGCAAGAATTACTGCAGATGGAATCCAAACGAAATGGCAAACTCTGATTTAAAGTGCCCTGGGCGTGTTAAATTTCAAAAATGACCTGAATAGAATTGTTTATGGTGACGTGATCGGCAGCATCTAATTATTGAACGCCTATAGGTTCTTCAGAACTATATAATATATATCAAGTATCATTATCGTGTTTGCTTCTTGTTTAGTTGTATATTGGAATAAGAAACATATAAGTTCTATTTGTAATTGAACTATAATTTATATTTTGAATGATACCGAATCCAATCAACTCATTATTGAAAATAAAATCTGGAACTGCAAATCAGAATTTGAACCTCATGAAAGGATAAAGCAATGATATTCAAAGAAACATCAAATGTACATATGCCCACAATTTGAATATAGCGGTCTTGGTTTAACAGTTGAGCCGTTCGAATTTGACAGTAGCGTCGGCGGGATTTGACACCTTTGTAGTAGAATTGAGTTTACGCGCTGCATACAGTGCGAATAATTCAAGGAGGTCATGCAATGACTAACTACAGAGAGATTCTGAGGCTTCGGAGCCTCGGGCTGAACAACAGCCAAATCGCCAAAAGCACGGCGACATCCCGCCCTACTGTTATAGCGGCGATCCAGAGAGCGACAACTCTAG
>JAAYJG010000222.1 GCA_012523055.1 Ruminiclostridium sp.
CTGGCCTGCTGGATGATCAGGTCGATAGCCGATGAGATTTGCTCACGAATGGCCCGAACGGGCAAATCCATGCCGGCCATCAGAACCATCGTTTCCAAACGGGAGAGCATATCTCTGGGTGTATTGGCATGGCCTGTGGTCAGCGACCCGTCATGACCGGTATTCATGGCCTGAAGCATGTCCAGGGCCTCCCCGCCTCTAACCTCACCAACAACAATACGGTCCGGGCGCATACGCAGCGAGTTTCTGACCAGGTCACGAATGGTGACGGCACCCTTGCCCTCAACATTGGCAGGTCTTGTCTCCAACCGGACGATGTGATCCTGGTGAAGCTGCAGCTCGGCGGCATCTTCAATCGTGACAATACGCTCATCCTCCGGAATGAACGAAGAAATGACGTTCAGGGTTGTGGTTTTACCGCTGCCGGTGCCCCCTGAAACCACGATGTTCAGCCTTGCCTCTACGCAAGCCTTGATAAACTGGGCTACCTCCGCCGATATTGTACCAAAGCGGATCAAATCATTCACGGTGAAGGGCTTTTCAGAGAACTTTCGAATGGTGATCACCGGCCCGTTCAAAGCCAGCGGCGGAATGATGATATTTACACGGGAGCCGTTCGGAAGCCTTGCATCCACCATTGGTGAGCTTTCATCAATTCTTCTTCCAAGTGGAGCAACAATACGCTCAATGATATGCATTACATGGCTGTTATCTGTAAATTTCACATCGGAAAGCTCTAATAATCCTCTTCTTTCCACGTAGACCGAATCATATCCGTTGACCATGATCTCGGAGATATCCGGATTGTGCAAAAAGGGCGTGATGGGGCCAAAACCAAGTGTTTCATGGACGACCTCTCGAATGATCAGCGTTTTTTCGTTCCGGGTCAGATGTGCCGCATGCTGCTCGATAACCTCCTGAGCAATGGCTTTGATTTCTTCTTCGGTACTCGCGCTGTCATCCTCTTGATTCTCCTTCAAATCCAAATGGATTTCTTCCACAACCCTTGCGAAAATTCTCTTTTTCAGCTCATGGTTTGGATCCCCCTTATGCTCCTCCTTCTTTTGCGGAGAACCGGAGAGCTTTCCCTTTTTAATTTCTTCATCTTTTTCCTGCTGCAATCGCTCCAGTAAGCCCATGCTATTTCTCCTCCAAATGAAACAATCAAGAACCCTTCTTTTCTTGTTTCAAATACCTTGGTGAATTTTTATATCCATTTGCGTTTCTGCTTTTCCTTCTGCTCCTCTGCTTTTCTTTCGCACAGTGCTTCGGATATGCAGTAAATGGCTCTGGCAACTTTGGTTTCACTGCGGGTCATTACAAAGGGCAGCCCTTTGTTGGCCGATGTAATAACAGTCTGGCTGTCTTCAGGAATATAGGCCCACACCGGATATCCAATGGTCTGCTCAAATTCCTTGTATTTTACCCCGAACTGCTCGGAAGCCTTATTTAGTACAATGTGGATCTTTTCATGGGGATATTTCAATGATTCCATCAGATCCAGTCCCACCTTCATGTTTTTGATGGTGGGCAGATCCAGTGTGGAGACGCACATAATCTTTTCGGACATGTCCAGCGCCGTTAGAACGGTTTCATTGAAGGACGCTGCTGCGTCGATGATGATATAGTGATAATTGCCGATTAAAAGGTTTAGTATTTTCTCGATA
>JAAYJG010000022.1 GCA_012523055.1 Ruminiclostridium sp.
AATTGATTTGACCCAGGATATCATCACTAAACTTCGAAATCCCCTCGGTTGCTTCATGCCCGTAAGTTAAAATATTTGCAGTGGAATCTAATGGCAATAGTTCTTTCGGCTGAACTGTGATTTCAGTGTCAGTTGTTTTTTCCAAAGAATCATCCGAATTACTCATGACTGTACCCCTTCCTCAATTTTAGTTATATCATATCATAAATCTGGAACCAAATAAAGGATTTAGGATACCCTCATTGGCACCATCAATTCCCATTCAGCCACAACACACTTCCTCTTCTCCCGTTACAAAGAGAAAGGTACCCCGAAAAAAGAGTAAAAAAGGATTATTGATTGCCATCGCCATAGTATTGATTCTTGTTATCCTTGTTCAAAATTTTGCCTATCCGTTTCTGCTGCAGAAGGTGACCGGCGGCGTTGTTTCAACGTTAGCTGTCAGTACCGTCAAGCCTGAACAGGAAATGGACGAAACGGTTAACCCCGACCAGGAAACAGTAGGAACAGTATCGGCTGCTGAAACCCGAAGCGTCCGTTCTTATGCGGCCAGTATAAAAAATTCCTATTCGTGGCAGCTTTCCGGTACTGAAAAAAGTTTATTCGGCCGATTGAATGATAAGCTTAAAAGCACATCACAGAATTCCGGTGCCAAAGAGGTTGGTCTTCTGGATGTAGGTTCGGTTTTAACCGCCTATGCGGCCAATGGAGCCGCAGAAAACCCGGTGGCTACGGAAGTGGCCAATATTGCATCCGTCCTGTCGCTGTATGGTTATGATAAGCTTTCCCTCGCACTGCTTGCAGCAGCTGTGGAAGGCAATCCTCTCGATCCGACCATTGTGAACAATATGGCCTGTTCGCTTCGTTCACAGGGGCATCTGCAGGATTCCTTAAAGCTGCTGTCCTACGCCTACAAGCTGGCACCTGCAGATATTGATATTCGAATCAACCTTGGAAACACCAATCTTGATATGGGCAATTTGGAGCATGCCAACCTTTGGTTCAGCAGCGCGCTCGATTTCGATAATGATTACGGCCCCGCACATGAAGGGCTGATGCTGTGTTATATGGCCGAGAAGAATTACAGGGTTGCCATGCGACATATGATCAAGGCAGCTAAGAACTGTTATACACCCGCCCTGCAGAAGGTATATAACAAAATCAGTAACCTTGAAGATTATGAAGACATCCGGGATGATGTTCTAAAAGGCTTTTCCATGGCGGACATTGCCGAAACCTACCAGCGCAAAAGGAAAGACAGTGGCATGGATGGTATTGATGTCCCAGCCAATCTGCTTCGGATCCCCAATTTCCCTGCCTATCCCACAGCAGAAGTTTTCATGGCGAATGTCAAGAATACCAACGATTTTGCGATGAGCCTGATCAGTCCTGGTCTGGATCAACTGAAAGAACTCGACCAAATACTAAAACAGGCAGAAGACCTGATTGGCGGCCTTCAATCCGGCGGGCTCGGCGGCCTGTTGGAAACCATGAAGGGTGATTCAGAGCAGCAGGAGAATCCGGGCGTTGAGGGTGGGAACCTTACACTGTCCCTGAGTTATGAGCGGGAACAGTTTACCATGAATCTTTTGGGCGATTACCTGGATATGAAGGTGGATGAGCTAACCGAAGAGATGGATGAAAAACTCGCCAATATTGAAAATGATCCCCTGATGGATGCGCTGGCTCGTTCTGAAAGAGAATTGGATAATCGGGGGGACAACGAGGAAGCCTGGCTTAATGCAATGAAAAACAACTGGGGGAATTCCTTCGCTTTGTCCAATTCTACCATCCATGCGAACCAGGTGAATATTAATCAGCATCTGAATGCCTTCTACCAGACGGTTGTGCCAACATATAACGATTTGAAGCCCGAGCTGGAAGAGTATTGGATGCGTACGGCCGGCATCGTGAAGTATGTCGGCAATGAACAGCTGTTTAAGGCACTCAGCCTGGAGCGCAAAATTAAGGTAACAGGAAATCTGGCGACCTTTGGTTCCCTCGCTCTGATTGAATGCATCAATGTGCCGACGGCCTATGCCAGTGTTGCAGTCGGCGGGGATGCACAGCCGCCCCAGGATAGTGGGTCACCCGAAAAGCTGGATATGCCCAAGGATGAAGAGAAGAGCCCTGAGAAATATGTTTCCATCGGCATCGAGGATGTAGTTTCCATTGAAATCTCCGACAGCGAGGTTTCGGCGGAATTTGCCCTGCTTGTTCGGGCAGGTATCAGCTACAATATGGAAAAGGGGACCACAACGCTCACCGCTGGAACCGGGGGCAGTACAGGCGCTCTGGTGCCGGGTGTGGGCGGCGGTGCTTCCGAATGCTATTACTGGACATTCAAGGGTACAAGTGTAACGGATCATGGATATATCAGCAAGTATTCCTACAATATCAACGCAAGCATAGCCAACGTGGGTACCTCTTATACCGCAACGTATGTCTCGAAGGTTTCCAACGTGACGCATGCTGTGGAGAAAACCGTGGAAAAGGCGGTTGCCGGTAACCTCGGAATTGGATCGTTCGGATTAAAGAAATAAAAAGGGAAACAAGGGGATGGTTAAAAACCATCCCCTTGTTTTTATAGTTCATCCTTTTTCGTCCTGTTCCATAACCGGTTTACTTCATAACGACTCAAAAATTCATCATGTGTTTCAATGAATTTTTCAAAAGCTTCGATGGCTTTTTCTGGTGGATGCGCGGTAATCCCGGCGTTCGAAAGCCCTGTTATTAGTGCGACATGATGTTGCACCCTCAACTATTCAGTGTTACTACATGACAATATATAAATAAGGTGAAGTTACCACTACTCATTCTTGATTTCTTTAAAGCGTCTATCCAGTTTCTTGCGTTTTCCTGCAAAAGTGTAGTAAGCTGGCTTCATATCATAAAACAATTCCAAATTAAAAGTGGCTTTATTAATGATTCCATCAAATAGTTCAGCATTCATACAGTAGTGGTTTTCCGCTGGATTGTGCCAGAACAAAGTGCTTCCGCAAATTGAGCAAAATCCACGCTCCACTTCTTCGTCATGATATATTGTTATCGCTTCTTCTCCATGTTTAAATACAATGTTTTCTTTGGGCCCGGGATCAACAGAAAGTACAGGACCAGAATTCATGCGGCGGCAAGTGTCACAATGGCAGGTATAAACGAAATAACCATATTCCTTAATTACTATTTCAACTGCTCCACAAACACACCGACCAATAATATCTTTCATACACAATCCTCCCTAAAAATTTACTTGCTTATTCGCCTTATCAAACAATTACAATCTTATTTCTTCATAGCTTTACTTTTCACTTCTGCCGGTTCCTTGTTCAGAGCTCATCACGGGGGCGCGGGCTTTTAGTGTTTTAGCGCTTCCAGCCTCTTTGCTCGCTCAAAAGCGCTTCTCGCACAATTTCTGGCCCTTTACGGTAATTCTTACGTTCCAAGTATTCACTCCACCATAATAAAACGCCATCGAAGCCGGCTTCTTTTATCAAGCGATACCGTTCCTTTATAGGCAGTTCATAACCAAACCAATCATAAATAGTAATCATAATCCAGTTCCTCTTTTCCTCATCCAAGTTTGAAATAGCGTCAAAGCTTATCCCTTATGTGATTATTTTGGTATTGAAAATGCTTATACGATGTAAAGGTTGTTATTCAAATAATATCAAAAAGAAACTCGCACGGTTTTTGACCTTTACTGTTGATTGGTGATGAAATAACTTCTTTTGTTTTTAGCCGTATATCAAGAAGTTTTTCTAAGTGTTGCCGACAATGACCAGCGCAGCAAATACAATAAGTAAGTGGCATTGTGCGGTTCTCGTGTGGCAGGTCTCTGACTTTCAGTTCCTTATTTACAACTGCTGAACATACACAAGCAAAGCTATCTTTCTCCTTAATAATCCATCCTCCCGTCAATGTATTGTCTTTATTTAGACGGACATTCCACACCGAATGATAATCTTTCATAAAACTAATTTTTTCAATCTTCTCATGCAATGTTACAGCTTCAATTTTTTTAAGTTTATTGAGTTCTTTATGAGATGTACCACAAGCGCTTGCATCTAAAATTTTATAAGTTATTTCGGGCTCAAGGAGATTTTCCATTCTTTCAGTTATATCAATAAGGTCACCATTTCCGATTATTTCTTTTGCTAAGTTTTCATCGATCTTATGTCTAGATAGTTTTGTTTTAATTCCATATAGCCGTGCCATTTTTATTACTCCTCCTTCATTTCAAGCAAATGTTAGATTATGCTTATTTGGTTCACCATTGTGATTTAAATTTTTATTCTACCTCTTCGCTATATACTTTCGTCAACCTATCGCAATGCAACAGACCGTCCACGCTGTCACGGTCAAACGCCGTGTTTATTGCAGCAATATGTCTGTCATATCCAGGATCGGTAGGCTTCATTAAAGTTCTACCGCATCCTTGTGCATACCTGTTGTTACATAATGGCTGGGACCCGTGAAGCCAGAAATGTACACGGGTGTACATCCCTAAACTTGCTTTTATTGGCTATTATAAAATTCGAATTGTGGACCTTTATCATCACTTCTTCTTAACTCATTATAACATCCATCCGTATATTTTCCACAAACCTTTCTCCAAAACTCTATTGCAGGTTTGTTAAAATCCATAGTTGATACTCGAAATTTATCTTAGTGGGGGGTGTGAACAGTAACTGCTGGCCTGCTGAATAAGGAAAATAAATACTTGATTTCGTTTTCATCACTGATATTAAGTGGTATGATTGAGTGAGAGAACTTTTCCGGTTTTTATGTCGGAAAAACGAATATGGTGGAGCCAGCAAAGGGAAAGAGGTAAGCCTTATGAGTGTGGAGAACCTGAAAGCCTTCGGTGTGAAGGTTGTGGAGGACAAGGAGTTGAACCGGAAGGCCAAGGAAACGGGCCTGAACAATATTGAGGG
>JAAYJG010000223.1 GCA_012523055.1 Ruminiclostridium sp.
CCGCTTCCCCGTTTATAGGTGGTATAGGTTTTTGTTAAATTTCGAACCTTGATGATCTCTTCCACAGTTATCCTCCAACTCCTTCATACAGGTGAACCATATGTTTATAGAGATATATTCCGGCTGCGGCAAATAAAACGCATGGAATAATGGCGGCAAAGGACCAGGGGTTTACCCTGCCCAACAGCGCGGCTGCCGGAAAGAAGCCCACCATTGCAACCGGCATAATAAACGAAGTAAAGCCCCGGATGGCTTTATGGAATATGTCCTGAGGGTACCTTCCAAAATATTTGATGCTGTCAAAAATTTCGGGTATTCGGGAGTTCGCAACCCATTTGAAGGACGTAGCGGCCATCATCATGGATATCCCCATCATGACCAGCATCCCTGCCAGAAAAAAGGCAATGGATTGCAGGATCATCCCAATGGAGACAGCACCAATATTCGCAACCGCTATCACGAACATCACACTTCCGCCCAGCAAAAGCCCGACATGATTCAGGTCAATGGTGGAGGCCACAAGGAAGAAAAGGCTGTCCACTGGCTTTATCAGCACAATCTCCAGGCTTCCTTCTATTACATGCCGCATAGTGGCCCACAGAACACCGCTGAAAAGGATATTAGCAAACCCGCTGGATATTGTAAAGATGGACTGGATCAGCAACACCTCGTACAGCGTCCAGCCGGGAAACTCTCCGCCCGCTCCGTATATCATGAAGGTTACCAGCGGAAAGAGGATATTACTGACCAGCATAATAATATTGTCCAAAAGAAAATTAAACCGATAGGTCAGTGCTGCAGCGGTGGACACCTTCAGGCATTCTCTGTATATTCGAAGATACTTTTTTACCATAAAAACCTCAATTTCCGTCTAAGCCCCAACCCCGGTAAACCTTTTGATTGACAGCCTGTATACCGCTTCACTGAACAAGGCCATCGCCAGCACGGCAATCGCCTGTATGCCGACAATTTGCGGGATAGTCATGGTGATCCCCGCCAGAGAGAATTTTCCGGTAAACACCATAGCCGGAACATAGGATACATATTGGAACGGCAGGAAAAACATCAGCTTTTGTACCCACATCGGAAAAAAAACCAGTGGAACCAGGCCTCCTGAAAAAATACTCTGCAGCAGCAGGTAAACCTCTCGTACCCCACTGGCCTGAACCAGCCAGAAAGCGGTCATGCCGATGGTATAGTTGGTATACAGGTTCATCAGGAAAGCCAGCGCGATTGAAAGGATCGTCCAAAAAAAGCTGGCGGGGCGCATATCCACCTTAAACAAAAAAATGAAGATCAACAGGCATGGGATAAATTCAATCACCAAACCCAGCACCCGATGTCCTATTTTCTGGGAAAGCGCAAAAAACCTGTGATGAATTGGCCGCAGCGCAAAGGTTAGAAACTTCCCTGTTCGTACCAGCATCTGCAGATTCCAGTCGGCAAAATCCATCGTCAGGTAGCCCATCAGCGTTGTAACGCCAAAATAGGTCAGCATCTGTGAAAGCTCCATACCGTTCAGGCTGGAGCTTCCCGAGTATACCGCCGTCCAAATGAAATACTGCACAAGGAAATAGACCGGGCCTACAAAGATGGAAACCATGGAATGCGTGCGGTAGGCGCTCCATTCCTTGTAGGTGACCAGTGCAACCTCCTTAATGACCCTTAACTTCTTTACAATAATGTTCATGAAACTCGTAAGACCCCATTTCTGGCGTGAGGGTTGGTTGACTATTCCAACCCTGACCACATGACCGCTGCGGCATTATATAAGCCATGAGCGCACCACTTGTTGTTTCTCCAGGGCACAAACCACGCAGCCACCAGCTTCTCAAACGGATCGACGATCAGGCACGCCGCCCCGGAGCCTTCATGGAAGTAGGTTCCCTTGGTATAAAGGGAAGCCAGGTTGCAGCGCATATCAGGGCCCAGCCCATATTGGCGCAGAACACCGCCGGCATTCCAGCAATAATCCCGCACTTCTGTGGTCACATAGAATTCAGTCATTTTTTCAACGGCTTTTCTGCCTATGATACGTTTTCCGTTATAGGTACCCTTGTTCAGCAACATGGTACCAAACTTAACCAGATCCAGCGTGGTAGAGAAGATATCTCCTGTTGTACGGGGAACCTTATCCCATATCCCTTCACTCTGCTTACCATGCTCCAGGAAATTCTGAATTTCCTTTTCCGTTCTTTCGTCATGGATGAAATGGCGTTTCGCCTGCTCTACGGTGATATCAAAACCTGAATCCGTCATTTCACAAGGTTTCAGAATATTTTCCAGGATATAATTTTCTGCACGGATTCCACTGACCCTGGATATGATCTCACCCAGAATGGCATATCCAAAGCTGCAATAAGCCCATTCTTCGCCAGGTTCTTTGCGCATTCCTGCCGACAGAGCTGCTTCAATCCAATTGTCTCCCTCGGCTTTTTCTATAAAATCCCACTGACTTTTAAAGTACTTGTTGTCAAAGGTTCCGGGGTCGGATGGCATGCCCGAGGTATGGGATAACAGGTGTGCCAGGTTGATTTTATTAAAGGGAGGATGACTGAATTCTTCAATAAATTCACCTGCTGTCTGGCTGAGACGAAGCATCCCGTCCTCAAAAAGCTTGAAAATGGCAGTAGCGGTTATAAACTTCGTAATGGAAGCAATGCCTTGTATAGTGTCGGGCTGAACTTCACGGGTGTCGTCGTCCTTGTAGCAGAATTTACCCATGGCGTTGTTGGCAAAAACCTTTCCATCCCTGGCCAGGCAATACCATGCCCCGAAAATTTCATCGGCATCCATCATCTTTTGAAAATGTGTATCCAGGACATTCAACCTGTCCGCATTGTAGCCAACATCTGCCGGTGCATAAGGCGTTTTATAACGAATCATCACATAAACCCCCTTTGTTTGGAATAGACATATGCTACCACATTCAGGCATCAAAATCAATTCGTCGAAAGGGGTGAAAATAGCTATACTCATTTTAGATACATGTCGGTCAGTAAGCAGACAAACATAACCTGCTTGAACATTTTTTTGCTGTTGTGGCACCTGATCTGTTACTTCATCTTTTATTATTTCATTTTGGTTGGTATAATAGGATCATAAATCGTTTTGTTATTGGTGCCAGTATAAAAAATATTATTGGAGATAAAAGATATGATTAAAGTTTTAATCGTTGATGATTCATCGCTGATGCGTGTTAAAATGAGGTCATTTCTGGAAACCACCCAGGACATCAAGGTCATTGGCATTGCCAAGAACGGCCTGGATGCTCTTGAAAAGGTTCATGTTCTGAAGCCTGATGTGATCACGATGGACATTAACATGCCCGGTTTTTCAGGGATACAGGCTGTTGAATTAATTATGCGGGAATGTCCCACACCTGTGATCATGGTCAGTTCCCTCACTTACGATGGTGCCAAAGAAACTATCGAAGCTTTGGAAAAGGGTGCGGTGGACTATATCCACAAGGATACCATGACAGATAATGCACTGGTAGAAAAAATTCGCATGGCAAAAGATGCTGTCATCAATATAGCCCCTACTCAAAAAGAACATAAGAGTGTGCTGATTCCACCGCAGAGTCCTTTCCGTGTGGTGGCAATTGGTATTTCCACGGGTGGGCCGCGAGCACTGGCGAATATCATCCCTCAAATTTCTCCCGATATTCGCTCAAGCATTGTGATCGGCCAGCATATGCCCCCTACATTTACAAAACCTTTGGCAGAAAGGCTCAACAGGGAATCCAAAATAAAGGTGAAAGAAGCAGAGGCCGGAGAATTGTTAATGCCCGGGTGTGTCTATATCTGTCCGGGTGGCATGCATATGAAGCTTGAAAGAAAAGATGTTATCACCCTGTACCCCAAAGAGAATTTCCGTGAATATCATTACTGCCCTTCAGCAGATCTGCTAATGTCTTCGGTTTCCCTGACCTATGGGAAAAACGCACTGTGCATCATCATGACGGGCATGGGTGCTGATGGCATGGAGGGCATTAAAGTCGCAAGGGAACAGGGCAGCTATGTACTTGCCCAGTCTGAAGAGACTTCCACCATTTATGGCATGCCCAAGGCGATTATCTCCAACAACCTCCAGGATGAAATCGTTCACCTGAACCAGGTGGCCGAAAGAATCAACCATTTGTGCAGTGAAGGTTAACCAGGCTCATCTACGTTTTGAATTTTAAAATTTTTCTTACAGCAACCTCACATGAAAAACTATGGTGTTACTTGTGATACGTCTCATGATTGATAATCTTAAAGCACCGGTAAATCTGTTCCAGGAGAATAACCCTGGTTAATTGATGTGGAAAGGTCATGTTTGAAAGGCAGAGGTTATAGTCGGCTTCTTTTACAAGCTGCCTGTCCAGGCCGATGGAACCGCCGATGATAAACGTGATGTGACTTTTTCCCTGAAGCATCCATAAGGAAAGTTTTTTTGCAAGCTGCTCCGAATCGGGCTGTTCTCCTTGCAAATCCAGTACAATGGTAAATGTGTTTTTAGCTAACAGTGACCTTATTTTTTCCGCTTCCCGCTTTCTTGCCTGTTCTTCCTCCTGGCTGCTCAGGGTTTCGGGCACCTTTTCTTCAGAAGCTTCGAGAATTTCTATTTTGCAGAAACGAGAAAGCCGTTTGGTGTATTCCAAAACGGCATCCTTTAAGTATTTCTCTTTCAGTTTTCCAATAGATATGATCTGGATATTCAAAGCAATACCCTTTCTGACCTTGCCATTCAATACCTTTCCATAAAAAGTACTTATGACGTAATGCATGGACACAAACTTCATTATCCCGGAAAAAACCTGCCACTGGGGACATTCAACACAGGGTGTACCTTTCTAAAAGCAAACGAGCCCTCGGGCATTCAATATTAAGCTAAATGTATTTTCCTGAACAGCAGCTGCCGCTGGACATCAGACGCAGATTGCTTCACTGGGCCTGTCGCGAAGCGCAACGCCCAGATACACATCTTTCCCGGCGATAATGCACTTTTCCTGCAGTGAGCTTTTCACTGTTTCAAAGGCCAGCTCCGGGAAGTTGTTTTCCTTGCTCAGGTGCCCCAGTAAAAACTTTTGTGTTCCCTTACCTGCCAGATGGGTTACCACCTTTGCCGCCAGCTCATTGCATAAATGCCCGGAATCCCCAAGGATGCGCTGTTTCAAAGGCCATGGATACCTGCCCACCTTCAGCATTTCAATGTCGTGGTTCGATTCTATTAAGACCATATCACTGCCTTCAAGGCTTGAAAGCAATGATTGAGGAATATGCCCGATGTCGGTCGCAATCGTCACCTTTTTATTTTCATAAAAGAAATTAAAGCCCACCGGTTCGATGGCATCATGTGGAGTGGAGAAGGAATGCACCTGGATATCTCCTATTTCAAAGCATTCTCCGGTGGCAAAGGTTCGTATGCATTGCTCGGGAATTTTTTTCAAAACGCTGCGCATGGCTTCCCAGGTTTTTTTATTTGCGTATATGGGTGTGTTATATCGACGAGCCAGAATACCGGCACCCAAAATATGATCAATATGCTCATGGCTGATAAGGATGCCGTGGATATCCTGCATGCGAACCCCCGCGGAGGTAACAGATTCCTCGATCCTTTTCCCGCTTATCCCGGCATCAACCAGAAGGTGGGTATTGTTATTGGTGACATAGATGGCGTTACCGCTGCTTCCGCTGAAAAGGCTGGTCAGTTTTATCATCGTTGTTTACTCACTCCTGTATCCTTTGTATATCCGCCCCAAGGGCCTTCAGCTTTTCTTCAAGCTTTTCGTACCCTCTGTCAATATATTCGATGTTAGATACTACGGTTTCCCCACGGGCCATGAGCCCGGCGATGACCATGGCGGCACCCGCTCTGAGGTCAAGCGCCCTGATGGGTGCCCCGGTAAGCCTGGCAGCGCCATCAATGACAGCCATTCGGCCTTCTACCCTGATATTAGCACCCATCCGCTTTAATTCATCCACGTACTGAAACCGGTTGTCCCAAACCCCTTCAGTAACGATGCTGGTACCTTCGGCCCGGCATAGAAGGGCGGTTATCGGCGGTTGCAAATCGGTGGGAAAACCCGGATAGGGTAAAGTTTTTATATTCACCTTCTGAATTTTATCCTTGCAGGATACCCGAATGCTGTCGTCAAATTCATCCACCCTGACATTCATTTCCTGCAGCTTGGCTGTAAGGGATTCCATATGCTTTGGAATAATGTTTTTTACAAGGACATCTCCCCGTGTAGCGGCGGCGGCAATCATGAAGGTGCCCGCCTCGATCTGATCGGGAATAATTGTATAGGTGTGCCCGCCTTTGAGCTCACGCACACCCCTGATCTTTATGATGTCGGTACCGGCACCCTTAATATCAGCCCCCATGGCGTTCAGGAAGTTTGCAAGGTCGACGATATGCGGTTCCTTCGCCGGGTTTTCAATGGTGGTGATACCTTCGGCTTTCACGGCAGCAAGCATGATGTTGATGGTTGCACCCACACTGACAACGTCAAGATATATCGGAGCTCCTATAAGCTTGTGCGCAGTGATGATCACCCTGCCATGTTCAATTTCAACCTTTGCCCCGAGGGCCTCAAAGCCTTTAATATGTTGATCGATTGGCCTGACGCCAAAGTCACATCCACCGGGAAAGGTTACGATTGCTTTTTTGAACCTGCCCAGCAAAGCTCCCATCAGATAGTAGGAAGCTCGCAGCTTGCCAATTTGCTTGTCGGTAGCGGTATAGGAAATTGTATTGGAAGAATCGACTTTAATAGAGGTACCGTTCATATGCTCGACTTTCGCACCAAGGTTTGTGAGAATATTTTTAAGAATAGAAATATCCAGTATATCCGGTATGTTTTCAATAATGCAATTATTGTCCGACAGAATTGCTGCGGGTAGAATCGCTACTGCTGCGTTTTTTGCACCGCTGACGGTTACTTCCCCTCTAAGCCGTTTTTGCCCGTGGATTACCAGTTTCTCCAATGTCCAACACCATCTTTCCTGCTCTTTTGTAAAAAACAGCTTTTTCTCAGTCGTCCGGCTAAAAGTAAACCATATCACACATTCCCGGAGTCTGTTACCATTATAATATATCTGATAATAAAGGACAACTTCGATTTTTTCGCTGCACTTGTTTCCTGGTAGTCCATCACGATGCAGATGGAAACCCCTGGTTTGAAAGGAGGAGGCGACTTTATTCAAGAAATTCTCCGGTATAAGCGTTAAACCACACTTTTTCACCGGAGGCAAGTGTTATACGCCAGACGGGCGTATCATACAGATCGTCTCCCTGCAAACTTAAATAGCCCAGATCGATAGAATTGATGATGCCCTGAACCTTGTCTTTGCCCGTTAATAGCACGATGTTGGGTGAAATGATTTCATCAGTGGCCTTACTGGCCTTAATGTCATAGAGCAGCTTTAGGCTTCCTCCCATTTTGGTAAGTCTGTTGTTTATGATCGTAAGGGTGATCCTCTGCCCGAACAGGGGAAGGTTTTTGTATTTTCGAACATACTCTGCTGTGGTTGTATCACCGTTTTGAACCAGGCCATCCTGAACAAAAGCATCTTTTCCGGAAAACTTTTCCTTCAGCCAGCCTTTGAGCTTTTGATCGAGCTTTTTTGCATTATCCGTGGGGAACAATTCTTCACTGGTTTCCAGGGTGTATATAAAATTGCCGCCGGAAAAGCTTAGGACGGCTCCGCCATTCTTAAAGCGGTTGTCGGAAGACCAGTCTGCGTTTTCTGCTTCAAGGCCTGTCAGCCGCTGCACAAATTCGGTGTAAAATGATTCCTCTGGCTGGCTGAAGCTGATTCTGCCCACGGGTGAAGAGGAGGGAATGTTTCCGGTTACGATGACACCTGCTGTCTGAAGAGCCTTTTTGGCATCCTTTTGGTACTTTCCGGTTATATCAAAGGGATCCTTCACACTCAGGACATTGATAAACAAAAAGACGTTCAGCAGCAGCAGTACGACCAAAAGTATGTTTTTGGCTTTGCGCCAGTTCATGTCATTCCACCTCCCCCCTCATTTTCAGATAAAATTTCTGATCGGTATCGACCACGACCAGCCAGTATGGTTCGGCACGCATCCCATAATCACTGTAGAGATACCGGATGGATATATCCTGAATCTGCCCGCCAAGTCGGGGCTCCAGAACCAGTTGATTTTCATAGAAATCATAAAAATTCAGGTTGTAGTAATTGTGATAATCATTATATTCCAGGGTCTTGATATGCCACTTTACATCAAGCACACGCTCTCGGTTGGCGCATATGGTGATGACCGGGCCAATGGTTTTGGTCTGCTCATCCAGTACCTCGATGTCCATATTATCGAAAATGTAGTCAAAGGTAAATTTATAGTATTGCTCTTTTTGGGAGTCAACAACTTCACAAAGGTTGATATCGGTTTCATAAATAATTTTTTTGCGCCTGACTTCGATAAAGGCGACTGCTTTTTCAAACGCCTCCTCCACCGTACCCTTGGCGCCTTTCATCTCCCTGAACCTGTAATCCAAAAAGCCGTTTTGATAGTACCGCACAATTTTCTCGTCATCGGAGAACAGCACTTCGGTTCTGTCCGCGTTAGGCCCGGCATCATCTTTAAATTCAGTGTATTTTGACCCGGAATCCAAAAGAATTTCCTGAATGGTATCCACATCATCTCTTTGCAGCAGGACGATTTCTTTTGGTGTTTTTAAGGCAAGATCCCATATGATCTGTTCTTCCTTTTTATCAGAGAGAACCGTAAGGAGATCATCATTTTTTACCGGGTGATAGGTTCCCACAAGTGTCATCGGAATGATGGCATTGTTTCCTTCGATTCCGTTCATCAAAGCAATATAGTCTTCCTTTTTCATCCCGCCTTCATTGTCCACAATATACTCATATGCCTTTTCACCATCGTCCGTCAGGTATACAATGCTTTGGTTATAGTTGTACTTGATGCTCTCCGGAAAAACCGCGATCATACGAACCTCTTTAAAGGGTGGAAAAACCGGTTTTTCTGTCCCGGACATCCATTGGAGAATTCCGACGGGAATAGGGTTCTTAAACTCCAGGATGATGCATTTTTTCTTCATGATGGTGTCCCAGTCGGAGGTATTCTCACTGTCCGGTTTCTTTTCAAGAATCTGCTTTAAGTAGCGTGTTGAAACGTCGGCCCATATACCCTTGTAGGCATCACTGTCCGAGGACAATGGCCAGTACTTTCCGTTACCGTCTGTAATGCCCGTTCCGCCATCAGAGACAACAATTCTTTTGGGATGGATGTATAAGCCTTTCACCTCATCGATTTTGACCGTTTCGGCTTTTGGCCAGTAACTTTGCGATAAAAACGGAAAGGGAACTCCCGAACTTTTATCGCTCCAAAGAATTCCCATTTGAAAGACACCCAACAATAATAAAAATATCATCAGTATGGACTTTTTAAGCTCTATTGATACGCGCATGCTTTACCCCTACTTTAGTATGCTCTCCACCCGCTTGATCGTATCCCAGGAATTGATTAAGCTGTTTTTCAGGTTAAAATCCGGATTTTCAGCCACGATGATCGTTTCCGATCGATCGGTAATTTCCAGATTCACCCCAAGCTCAAGAGATTTCCATTGACTTTTGAGGAAAGCAACCACCCTGACTTGATTGGGGTTATCCTTGCCTGTAAAGGGCAGCCTGATATTATATAAGCGCGACCAGCGTTTATATAAATACCTTGGGAAGGTGAGCTGCGTATATGTACCCTCTTTCTTGACAAAAATCATCACAACGATGGGATCCTCTTCGGTAGGCTTCACAGTATCCATCAGCGTTAATGACAGAATGTAGTCCTGAATATTGGCGCTGTCTACATCTTTGACAAGTTTGATATTTTCTTCATTCATATAAACGTCGCCGGCAAGCCCTTCCTCGCTGAAAAAAATATCTCTGTATTGATCAATCACCGCTTGATGTGAATATTCTTCTATGTACAGTGTTTCGTTTAAACTATTCAATGCAGGCGAATCGGGCCCTCCTTTTTTTTCTGCCATAAAGTTTTTTATGGAAGCGGGATCATCGTCTGCCATGGAAACCACCGCGCCGGCTGCAAACATAAAGGCAACCAGCAGGATGAACATTAGCCTTTTTATCATATAAACCCTCCTGGCGAGGTTCAAGACTGTTGCACTTTCGTCAAGCTTCAACGAATGCTTGTGTGAAAGTATGAGACATCGCATAAAAATTGGTTCTTCCTTTATTATACACCTATTGTGTTACAAATCCATTACCGCGTTTTTAAAATGCGGTTACCGTTC